>CAJXZP010000001.1 GCA_913062955.1 uncultured Flavobacteriales bacterium
TTATATGACATAAAAAAAGGAGATCAAGCCAAGCTTAATCTCCTTTTGTATGTTTTAGGACTCACGTCTTAAAAGGAAACCTAAGGGTTTACCATTTTCTGTCTCTCTTTTTGTCTGCTGCGTCAGAACTTCCACTAGAGTCTTTAAAATCACTTGATTTTTTACGATAATCTCCTTTGGTTTTTGAACGAGAAGCCCCTGAACGACTATCTCTGTCACCTCGGCCGCTTCTATCACTTCTAGATCCACGATCTCCACGATCTCTATCGCCTCTGAAACCTCTGTCTCTATCTCCTGAACGATCGTTACCTGCGCTACGAGAAGAAGAACGTCTTTCAGAACTACCTCTTTCACTGGAAGATTCTTTTGATTCGCTAGGTTCCACAGATAGTTTTAAACCATCTAAATCTTTGTTCGCAAATGCCGGAATAACTTCATTAGCTACTGACTTATCTACTTCGAAGAAAGCAAAGTTGTTTTGAATATCAATTTGACCAATTTCAGCACCATCTAAAGCTGGGTGATCATTGATCATTCCCATTAATCGTTGTGGGTTTAATCGGTTGGATCTTCCCGCATTGATAAAGAACCTTGCAAATTCACCACTTCCACCCCTTGATTTCGATGAACCAACACGGTCACCACGCTCTCTTCGGTCTCTACGGTCACGGCCTCTTTCGCCACGGTCTCCTCGAGAAGTTCTAGAACTATCTCTTCTACCTCTATCATCACGATCTCTACCACCTGCTTTGATATCATTTAAATCTCTAGCGTTTTGGTAATATTCTAAGAATCTATTGAATTCGGCAGAAACGAAATGCTTAATCAAATCCTCTTTTTCCATGTGTCCTAATTTCTCCATTACAGCTGGCATGAATGGATTGATTTGGTCTTGATTTACACGGACGTTTTGAATGTTGTCAATTAATTTCATTAATTGAACCTCACAAATTGCATCTCCGGTAGGAACTTGTTGTTGGGTAAACCCACGGCCAATCATTCTTTCTAATTCCTTTATTCTACGCATTTCACGTGTATGAATAATGGTGATTGATTTACCTTTGTTTCCGGCACGACCGGTACGTCCACTACGGTGAACATATACCTCTGCATCGTCTGGAAGGTTGTAGTTAATGACGTGAGTTAACTCGTTCACATCTAGTCCCCTTGCGGCCACATCGGTAGCCACTAGAAGTTGAAGGTTTCCTTTACGGAAACGCCCCATTACGTAATCTCTTTGAGCTTGCGATAAGTCCCCATGTAAGGCATCGGCATTATAGCCATCTTGCATTAACTTGTCGGCAACATCTTTCGTTTCCGCTCGAGTTCTACAGAAAATAATTCCGTAGATTTTTGGATTCATATCCGCTAACCTTTTTAAAGCTAGGTAACGATCTCGAGCAGAGACCATATAGTACTCATGCTCTACATCTGTATTTCCTGTATTACGTTTTGCCACCTCAATTTTATGAGGATCGGTCATGTAATTTTTCATGATTTTATTAATCCCCGATGGCATAGTAGCCGAGAATAATAAAGTCTGTTTTGAGTCGGGTGTTTCCGCTAAGATGGTATCCAAATCATCTTTGAAACCCATAGAAAGCATTTCATCCGCCTCATCTAGAACTAACCATTCTACATTTTGCAGCTTCAACTTTTTACGCATGATTAAATCAATCACACGACCTGGAGTTCCAACTACGATGTGAGCCCCTTTTGCTAAAGCTCTAATTTGAGTGTCGATACTTGTACCACCGTAAACGGCAGTCACACGAAGACCTCGAATTTTTTTACTGTAACTATCCAAATCTCTGGTAATTTGAAGACACAGTTCACGTGTTGGACACAAAATGATAGATTGTGTGTTGGTAGTAGTTACATCAATTTGATTGATGACTGGTAATCCAAATGCAGCTGTTTTCCCGGTACCTGTTTGCGCCAGTGCAATAACATCTTTTTTAGATGAAAGTACTTGTGGAATTGCTTCTGCTTGAATTGGGGTAGGAGTTTCATATCCTAGCTCCGTAATGGCTTCAATGACTTCGTCACGAAGGCCTAATTCTTTAAATGTTGACATTAAATTATGTTGTTCTAATAAGTTGCAAAGAAACAACAATAAACCGTACATATAACAGCTGTATTAATTCGTTATTAAATATGCAATTAATACTCCCTTCTAAAGAAGGCTATTGAAAATAATAAGACTAATTTTGCAGCCGTTTTTAAAAAAAATACTATGATGAATCCATGGCACGATATAAGTGCAGGAAAAAATGCTCCCGAAGAAGTAACTGGAATTATTGAAATACCTAAACATTCAAGAGCAAAATACGAATTAGATAAAGATTCAGGAATGTTAATTCTGGATAGAGTGTTATATTCAGCCGTTTACTATCCTACTAACTACGGATTTATTCCTAGAACTTATTGTGATGATAATGACCCGTTGGATATTCTGGTTTTATCTCAAATTGAAATCGTACCGATGTGTTTGGTGGACGCTAAAGTTATTGGCGTAATGAGAATGCTCGATCATGGTGAGGCGGATGACAAAATTATTGCGGTAGCTTCCAACGATATGAGTGTAAATCATATTAATGATATCTCAGATTTACCAAAACATTCTTTACGTGAATTGCGTGCGTTCTTCGAAGATTATAAAAAATTAGAAGATAAAGAAGTTGTTATAGAAGATTTCTTGGGTAAAGAAGAAGCTTTTAAGATTATCCATCAATCTTTTAAAGATTACGATACTTATATGGCTTCCAAATAAATTGAAATTTGGGTATAGAAGGAACGGATATTGAAAAATAGCCGTTTTTTTTATGCCTAATTTTCGCTAATTACCTCTCCACTACCTGTGATGTTGTTTGTCAGGGTTGGACGGCCTTTGTAATAAATGTTACCCGAATTGGAAATAGTGGCAGTGAGACTGTTTTTGACACGAACATAAACGCCCCCAGTGTTGTTTAGGTTGACAATTACACTGTCGGTCATGGCCTGGTAGGTGTTTACCGAGCCCGATCCATTATGGTGGATAAGGTGATGGTGTACTTGACCATTTAAGGTGACTATTCCAGTACCATTTATATTGGTAATTAGATTTTTGATGTCTGTTGTCAAATCCATATCACCACTCGAACGAATGTTTAATGTTAAATCATTCTGGGATAATTTGGATTTCGAAACAATATCTCCTGGGCCGTCTATTGAAATAGTATTCAAACTGTCGAAATGTACCTTTATTAGAATCTCGGCATGGTTATTAAAACAAAATCCCAATGAAAGATCTAAAGTGTCATTAATAATTCGGGTGGCCAGATGGGTCTCTAGGTTTTCTTCTACCACCAGTTCCACATAATGGGTAGTATCTTGAATAAGTTCCACTATAGCAGAAAGATTTACATTAATTGCCGTAAACGGAGCTAATGTACGAATAGCGCCTCTTGGATATTCATCCCCATCTTTACATTGGTCCTTTCTACATGAAGAAAGCCCGAGTAAAAGGATAGAAAGAAATGCTATGGTTGGTAATGTTCTCATTGATTTTTGAAGACGGCAAATTAAACGATTTATTGTGGGAGTTCATACCATCTATACCCTAGAAATTAATCAAACTTAGACTTTAAATATTTTCCGGTGTAACTTTCTTCACAATTAATCAAATCTTCCGGTGTTCCTTCAAAAACTATTTGGCCACCTTCTTCTCCCCCTTCCGGTCCTAGATCTACCACCCAATCGGCCGATTTTATGATATCCGCATTATGCTCTACAATAACCAAAGAATGTCCTTTGTCTAACAAGGCATTAAAGGCAGTTAGTAGTTTATGAATATCATGAAAATGTAAACCGGTAGTAGGTTCATCAAAAATGAACATGGTTTTTTTAGCATTACTTCCTTTGGTAAGGAACGAAGCTAATTTGATTCGTTGTGCTTCTCCTCCACTTAAAGTGTTGGATGCTTGTCCTAATTGTACATAACCCAAGCCCACATCAAACAAAGGTTGTATTTTTGATACAATTTTTTTAGCCGGTCCCGTACCGTCTGCTTTAAAGAAGGCTAGTGCATCTTCAATCGTAAGATTTAAAATATCTGAAATGTTTTTGTCTCGGTATTTTACTTCCAAAACCTCTCCCGTATACCGGAGTCCTTTGCATTCATCACACACTAAATGAACATCCGCCATAAACTGCATTTCCACAACAATGTTTCCATCGCCCTTACAGTTTTCACACCGACCACCTTCCACATTAAATGAGAAGTAGGAGGGTTTGTATCCTCTAACTTTAGCTAATTTTTGTGCGGAGAATAGACCTCTAATATCATCAAAGGCTTTAACATAGGTAACTGGATTAGATCGAGATGATTTTCCAATTGGATTTTGATCTACAAATTCTACGGCCTCGATTCGTTTAGTATCTCCTCCATACGAACCAAAATTCCCGGAAACATATTGATGCCCCGTTAAAAGTTTGAGTAGGTTGGGGTAGAAGACGTCTCTAATCAAAGATGATTTTCCGGAGCCAGATACTCCCGTAATAACGGTCATCACTTCCAAAGGAATGGATACATCCACATTTTTTAAATTGTTTTGATGCACTGCGGTCATATCAATATGATACTTCCACTTTCGTCTGTGTTTGGGGATCTCAATTTGAAGAGAGCCCAGAAGGTATTTTGCGGTGAGACTTTCGGTTTTCTCATTCATTTCCGCAAGAGTACCTTGATAAATCAAGTGGCCTCCATGTGTACCCGCTTCAGGTCCTAAATCAATAATTTGATCTGCTTCTTGCATGATTTCTTCATCGTGTTCTACCACAATTACTGTATTTCCTACATCTCGTAAGGATTTCAAAACTTTAATCAAACGCTGGGTGTCTCTAGGATGAAGTCCAATACTAGGCTCGTCCAAAATATACATGGAACCGACAAGACTACTACCCAACATCGTAGACAGGTTTATTCGTTGAGACTCACCTCCCGATAATGAGTTAGACAGACGGTTAAGATCTAAATAGTCTAATCCCACATCTCCTAAATATTGTAATCGATTATTGATTTCTATCAAAATACGCTTGGAGATCGTTTTATCATGTTTTGATAAATGGAGTGCAATACATTGGGTCCAAGGATACAGATGCTTAATAGGGGTGAGCATCAGTTCTTGAATGTTTTTATCGTGTACCTTAACAAAAGAGGCATCTTTTCTTAAACGAGTTCCGTTACAATCTGGGCAAAGGGTCTTTCCTCTGTATCTAGAAAGCATAACACGGTATTGAATTTTATAACTTTGAGTTTCTATTTCTTTAAAGAATTCATCTATACCTTGAAAATGCTTGTTTCCCGTCCATAGTAACTTATACTCTTCTTTAGTCAGTTCATTTATGGGTCTATGAATAGGGAATTGGAATTTAGTGGAAGCCATAATTAAACGGGTTTTCCATTCGCTCATTTTCTCACCTCTCCAACACACTACGGCATCTTCGTAAACGGATAAACTTTTATTTGGAATAACCAAGTTGGAGTCGATCCCAATCACACTTCCAAAACCCTCACAGGTTTTACAGGCGCCCACCGGATTATTGAATGAGAAGAAATGTACGGAGGGAATTTCAAAACTCATTCCATCCAATTCAAAGGCATTGTTGAAGTTTACAATCTCCCAATTTTCCTTTTTTAAGAAAAGGTTGCAATTTCCATGGCCTTCATAAAAGGCCGTTTGCACGGAATCGGCCACCCGATTAGTGAAATCTTCATCTTCTGTGTTTACCGAAATACGGTCAATAAGAATAGATATGTCTTTGTTTTTGGTTGGATTCTTTAACCATTCGGTGATATAGAAAATATCAAAACCATCTACAATACGATCAAAACCTTGCTGTTTCAAAATGGTTAAATGATCCTCAATTTTCCGATTATTTAACACCAATGGAGCGGTGATCATTAATCGGGACTTATTGGGTAAAGCAACAATATAATCAACTACATCACTAATAGAATGCCTCTTTACTTCCTTGCCGGAAATAGGGGAGTAGGTCTTTCCAATTCGTGCATAGAGTAGCTTTAGGTAGTCGTAAATCTCCGTGGTTGTACCTACCGTTGAACGCGTATTTGTTGTATTTACCTTTTGTTGAATTGCAATAGCAGGAGAAATCCCTTCAATATCATCTACCTCTGGTTTGTCAATTTTCCCCAAGAATTGACGCGCATAAGAGGATAAACTCTCTACATATCGTCTTTGGCCTTCCGCGTATAAAGTGTCAAATGCCAAGGAGGATTTACCCGAACCAGATAAACCGGTAATTACCACTAATTTGTTTCGAGGGATGTCCACATTCACATTTTTCAAATTGTGCATGCGAGCCCCTTTAATCCGGATGTGGCTGGCACGTAAATTCTTTCGTTCTTTCTTTTTACCCATGATGATATTCTTGCGCCAAAAATACTGCTATACCCAGTTAGGATAGAGGTAAATTTGCTAAGAGTTTTTACAAAACGGAAATATTCATGATAATAAATATTTCGGAAATAACCATCTTTAAAATAGGGTTTTAAGTCATTTTCAAAGGGCTTTTGGATAAGGGTGTTTCAATTTTTTTTTGTTAAAAATTTGGTGTAACACTTTTTTATTCCCATTTTAGCAATCTGAATAATCACATATTTTCATTTTTTAACAAAATTTGCCTATAGGATAATATCTACACTTCAACATTTTAGAATCAACTAAACGTAGATATTATGGTATGTGAAAAAATCTCCGATCAGGAATTAGTTAGTAAGTATTTGCGCGGTCATGAACCGTCATTGCAATTTCTTATTGAACGTCATCAAGAAAAAGTATTAGGATATATCATCTCCAAAGTGAAAGATCGTCAATTAGCCGAAGATTTATTTCAAGATGTATTTATCAAAGTAATTAAAACCTTACGCAAAGGGAATTACAACGAGGAGGGTAAGTTTTTACCTTGGGTAATGCGTATTTCACATAATATTTCTATTGATTACTTTAGAAATGCCAAGAAGCTAAAAACAACTTCGGGGACTAAAGATTTTGATATTTTCGATATTATTCCAGATGAAGAATACAATGCCGAAGATAAAATTTCGAAAGATATGTCGTTAAATACGGTCAAGGAATTGATTCAGCATTTACCTGCCGATCAATTGGAGGTTTTAAAAATGAGAATGTATTACGAAATGAGCTTTAAAGATATTGCGGAAGAAACCAATGTGAGCATAAACACCGCATTAGGTAGAATGCGTTATGCTATTATGAATCTACGAAAAATGGTAGATCAAAACGGAATAATTTTACACGGGTAACACTTTTAAATTACGTTAGTTGACGAAGGCTTTCCATAGTATGGGAGGCCTTTTTTTTATAGATACAATAAATTCAAAACCCTGTCGTTATAAGAATAAGTTTCACTTTTAAATCAATGCATGGATAAAACTTTACACGAAGAATTTTATGGTCAAAAATCGATAAAGAACGAAGTTATTGACTTCTTTACCGAAAATGAGGTGAAGCCTCATCGAGATAAGATCAAAAATATTATGGCCTTTTCAAAGGCTCTAACTGTGGGACAATACGAATCGATAGGACCACAAGAAACCATTCTCAACTAAAAAGTATCCTCGATTTAATCGAGGATTTTTTTTGCCCTTTTTTACATTACCCATACCCAATAAAATAGCGATATTTGCAGCCAAATTTTAAAGTATGGCAAAAGCAGCAATACCCAAGGGAACTAGAGATTTTGGACCACAACAAATGTTGGGGAGAAACTTCATTTTTGAAACCCTTAAAAGTGTATTTCAAACGTACGGATTTCAACCTATTGAAACTCCAGCAATGGAACGTTTGGAAACGCTTACGGGAAAATATGGGGAAGAAGGCGATCGTTTGATTTTTAAGATTTTAGCACGAGGAGAGAAATTAAATCGTGGAATTCAAAAGTTGACTGGGAACGAAAATACTCCGGTATCTGTATTAAGTGAAGATGCCCTTCGTTATGATTTAACGGTACCATTTGCGCGCTTTGTCGTTCAACATAGAAATGATCTAGTATTTCCTTTTAAACGGTATCAAATCCAACCGGTATGGAGAGCGGATAGACCGCAAAAAGGCCGTTACCGTGAGTTTTTTCAATGTGATGTAGATGTGATTGGAAGTACTTCGTTGTTAAATGAAGTAGAATTGATCCAATTGGTAAACAACGGGTTTTCCAAATTAGGTCTAGGTGATGTAACCATTCGAATTAATAATAGAAAGATTTTAGCCGGTTTAGCGGAAGTGGCTAATCAATCCGAAAATTTTACTTTGATTACTGTGGCCATTGATAAGTTGGATAAAATTGGGATGGATGGTGTAATCAAGGATCTTCAAGAAAAGGAAATTCCTCAAGATGCGATCGATAAAATTAGTTCGGTTTTGGCTTTGCAAGGGCAAACGGATTTAACGCCAATTAAAGAAATTCTTGCCGATTCTGAGGTTGGAATGAAAGGGATTGAGGAATTGGAATTTATGCTGGATGCTGTATTGAAATTGGGCGTGACCAATGCAGTACCTGATTTTACTTTAGCCAGAGGATTAGATTATTATACGGGAGCCATTTTTGAAGTCACCCATAATGACTTTAATTCAAGTATTTGCGGTGGCGGACGGTACGATGATCTTACGGGAGTGTTTGGCTTAAAGGATATGTCAGGGGTAGGTGTCTCTTTTGGTGCGGATCGTATTTACGATTTGATGCTAGATAAAGGCCTTTTCCCGAAACATGCTCCAGATGTTACCCAATTGTTGTTTGTGAATTTTGGAGAGCAAGAAGCCGCTTATGTTTTAGGTTTAATGCAAGAAATTAGATCAAAGAACATTAATACGGAATTGTATCCCGATGCCGCAAAAATGAAAAAGCAAATGAAATATGCGGATGATAAAGGCATCCGGTATGTGGCTATGGTTGGCGATCAGGAAATGGAGTCAAAAACCGTTAAGCTGAAAAATATGGAAACCGGAGAGCAAAGGGTTTTGAGTTTGGAGGAGTTAATAGGTCAGTTAGGTTAAGAAAAAAAGATTTTAGAATGGAATATCATCATATATCAAGTAACGAAATCACGATAGAGGAAGTGGTTTCAATTGTAGAAAGTAAAAAATATTTAAAGTTATCAGAGGTTTCGGCAAAGGCAATTAGCCATTGTCGTGAGTTTTTGGATAGTTACATTGAAAAATCTGAAGTTCCAGTTTATGGAATTAATACCGGTTTTGGTTCACTTTGTGATACCACTATTTCGAAGGAAGATTTATCGCAACTACAATCCAATTTGGTGATGTCGCATGCTTGTGGTACTGGAAAAGAGGTGCCACATGAAATTGTGAAGTTGATGTTATTCCTGAAAATTCAAGGATTGTCTTATGGACATTCCGGGGTACAATTAAAAACAGTTAATCGTTTAATCGATTTTTACAATGCAGATGCATTACCCATCATATATACTCAAGGTTCATTGGGGGCTTCGGGTGATTTAGCTCCTTTAGCACATTTATCTTTACCTTTATTAGGATTAGGCGAATTTTATTACAAAGGTAAACGTGTTGCGGCTCAGGAAGTTTTAACCGCAAATAATTGGGAGGTTATAACCCTCCAATCTAAAGAAGGTTTAGCCTTATTAAATGGCACGCAATTTATGAGTGCATATGGAGTGCATTGTGTGAACTGGTCCAAGAAACTTTGGAATAAAGCGAATACCATTATGGCGCTTTCTATGGAAGGGTTTGATGCACGAATTGAACCTTTCAGTGACTTACCTCATTTGGTAAGAAAACAACCCGGACAATTAAAAGTGGCTCGTATTATTCGTAAATTAACAAGTGGCTCTGAAATCATTTCGAGACCGAAAGAACATGTGCAAGACCCTTATTCATTTAGATGTGTGCCTCAAGTTCATGGAGCCACAAATGATGCTATTGAGTTTATCGAGAAAGTGGTCACCAATGAAATCAATTCCGTAACCGATAATCCAACCATTTTCCCGGAAGAAAACCAGATTATTTCGGCCGGGAATTTCCATGGGCAACCTTTGGCGTTAGCCTATGATCAATTGGCTATTGCCATGGCCGAAATGGGAAGTATTTCGGAAAGAAGAGTTTATAAACTGATTTCTGGTACCAGAGGACTACCCGCTTTTTTGGTGGCAAATCCCGGTTTGAATTCAGGTTTTATGATTCCTCAATATACGGCTGCAAGTATTGTGAGTAGAAATAAGTCATTATGTATGCCTTCTTCGATAGATTCAATTGACTCGTCAAACGGACAGGAGGATCACGTGAGTATGGGAGCCAATGCGGCTGTGAAAATGCAGGAAGTGGTTGAAAACGTAGAACGTGTTTTAGGGATTGAAATTTTTGCAGCAACGCAAGCATTAAACTTTAGAAGACCTGCGAAATCAAGTGAAATCTTAGAACAGATAAATGCAGATTTTAGATCGGTTGTTCCTTTTGTTAAGAATGATGAAGTGATGTATACGCAAATAGAAAAGGCAATCCAGTTTGTGAAAAACATGGGGTAAAGTCATGGGGAGTGGGGTGTTTTTCAGTTTGTTGTCTGATGTCCATTAGTATATCAAACTGAATTCACTCGTAATTTTTGCCGTTACTCATATAATTGAAACATAGTGTTGTCAACGAGGTAACGTATTGATGATGGCTTGAAAACAGTTTTGCCATGTATATGGTGAGAAATACATGGGTAAATAATTGAATTTGTTGGACATTCAAAAATTTGACCGCTGGTGCAGCGGTCAAACAATCATGTGACTAGTCCGGCTATTTTTCCTTATTCGGAGGAAAATGAAAAAAAACAGCTTCTATTTTGAACGTAACAAAGAATACCGTTGGGGTTAATCCATTAGAAAGTGTGGAAGAGATGAAATTCTTATCGATAAAGGTGTAAAAAGCCTATTTATGACCCACGGAGTTTTCTTAACTTTACCAAAAATAAAAACGCTATGAAAGTTTTAATCCCAACAGATTTTTCGGAAAGTGCACGTGCTGCTTTTGATTATGGATATCAGCTAGTTAAGGATCATTCGGATTTGGAATTGATTTTACTAAATAGCTACGAGATGCCAAAGGTTGGCGCTAGCGGAGGGGTGATGTTGAACCTGGAAGAGGCTATGTCTAAAGAGTCGCTGCGAGATTTATCCATTGAATTACGCCAATTAACTGAATTGTACCCAGGAGTAAAGATTACTACCGTATCCAGGTATGGAACCTTAGAAAATTCAATTTCAAGAACTTGGAATGAAGAAAAGGCTGATTTTATTGTGATGGGAACTAAAGGAGCGAGTGGTTTAAAAAAAGCACTTATTGGAAGTAATACCCAAACGGTGATTGAAAATGTTGTGCAACCGGTTATTGCTGTCCCTTGCGATTGGAAATATAGGAAGATCAAAAATATTGTATACGCTACGGATTTGACACGTTTGGAAAACCCTGAAATTTTACAACCCTTGATTTCATTGGCGAAAATGGATGGTGCGACCATTCATATCATTTATGTTGCGAAAGAGAAAACGGAAATTGACTTGGAGAAGGAAGTCGAAAGCTTACCTTTAAATAAGTTTTTTGCAGACCTTCCTCGAAAATTTGCGGTTATTGAATCAAAAAATGTGGCCGAAGCTATTGATACGTACGTCAACGAAATTGATGCCGATATGGTAGTAACCATTCCCAAGGTAGTTTCTTTTTGGGAAAGCTTATTTAAAAGATCGGTAACGGAACAAGTTGCATTTCAATCGAAGGTACCCTTACTTTCATTAAGAGATAAATAGAAATTTCAAATAAAGAAAAGGCCTTCAAGAATTTCTTGAAGGCCTTTTTATTTTGTTGATTTTTCTAATCAAGTGCCGAAAAATCGATGTGATAACCAGAAAATTTTCGAATGTTTAGTACTTCTCCCCCTTCAAATAAAAGGTATTGCCCCCTAATTCCCATTAGAGTGCCACTTATGTCAGGTGTTTTATCAAAGTTTAAACTCTTTATTTTTTCGGGATATTCATCCACCGGAAAATTGAGTTCTGTAATCTTAGAATTTGTAACTCCGTATTTTTTCAAATGCTCTGGCATCAAAGAAATGGCTTTATCTCGAAGGGCTAATAAATCCATAGAGGTATCTCTAACGTCCTTCAGCATATCTCGCCAAGGGGTTTTATCACCCATGTAGTTCTTTAGGGATACTTCAATTAAGCCGGCCTCTTGTCTGTTCTCTGTTTCCGCAATAATTAGGGCTTTCCATGCTCCTTGATCAATCCAACGGGTTGGAATTTGATCGTGACGAGTAACACCCACCTTTACTTTAGAGGTTAAAGCCAAATACACATAGTGCTTTTGTAAATGATGTTTTTTCTCCCATTCTGGATCTCTACCTTTTCCCAAATGGGCTTCACATAATTCTGGTCGAATGATACATTCTGCATTCATCGGTGAATTGATAAAGCAGGGGTAACAGAACCCTTGTCCAAAAGCCTTCTTTGTTACTTTTCCACAAGAAACACAATTGATGACTCCATTAAAAATAAGTGATACATCAGTTCCGATATGATCATTCATTTCAACTATATCATCCCCTAAATATAAAGAATACGCAATTTCATCCCCCAATAGGGCTTTCATTTTGGATAAATTTCCAGAGGCCTCCATCCTTATATTTTTTTAGCAATAGATTTTGGAATGCCCTCTTTATGGATCATGATGCCCATGGTTTTCATCGCCATATACGCTTTAGAAACATAAACGAAGCCTTCAAAAGCACGTTGATCTCCCCAAGAATTTTTTACTAAATAGTATTCGGTTCCATCTTGATCAATAGCTGTTCCTACAATATGCATTAAATGATCGTCCGTAGTTTGGAAGTTCATAATTAATGCCTGACGGTTTTCTTGGGTAGGAACTAATTCTTTTACCGGAGTATTAAAAAGGGTCGCTTTTTCATCTGCCGTCATTTTAGAGAATGGAGTTTCTGGCATTACTGCAATCCCTTTTTTTCTAGACCACGTCTTTTCACTTATATCCGCATCCCAGGCAATGGTATATCCATTGGCTAATGCATGATCTATTACTTGCACTAACTCTTCCAAAGGAAGGTTTAGGTATGAACCATTTGACCAGTTATCCGGTACTTGAAGAATATAGTTTTGGTAAAAGGGTGCGTTAGAAACGGAAGTAAAGGAGACATAGTTCTCGGGCTTAATTTCCAAATAGGAAGCAAAAGATTGGGGCGTATACTTTTTTCCTTCAAATTCAAATTGGGTAGGAGGTGTACCCATGTAGTTATCCAAAGTTCCTTCAATGTTTCCCATCCATGCGGTGGTCACGCTTTTGTTTTGAGCTACAATAGTTTTCAACGTGCTTTCCAAAACGGCAGCCATCTCGCCATGGTTATGAAATCCGGGATGGTATGCATTTCCTGAATAGGCTGCTTCAGGAACCAAACCATATTTTGAAATGGATTGCATTACATCATGGCTTAAGCCACCTTCTCCGAATTGGCTTTTACCCTGACGTAGAAAGTAGTTCGTTGATTTTTCGACATAATTCATCCGTACATTAAACATTTCAGATAAATCAATGGCAGGTTTCCCCATTCTTATCAATTCACTTTCTAAAAATGATGTGGTACAATAACTCCAACAAGTACCTGTATACTGTTGGTTTTTAATAGGGGTACTTTCCAATACAATTTTATTGGTGAAAAGGTATTCCGTAGGTTCTTTCTTTTCTTGAGCGACTCCCACTAGTGAGCTAAATATTAGCGTGGAGGCAAGAGCTACTTTATTGAATATTTTCATTGTTTTTTTTTTGTTTGAACATTTTGGGATAGATATAAAAGCCCAATTTACCATTATTCTTAATGGTACTCCACGATTTGTCATCAAATAATATACAGGCTATCCCAAGTGTAGGTATATTATCAAAATGTTCGTTAGCCAAATGATTGACTACTTGGGTAACACTCGGGTTATGAGCTACAATCATTAACTCGTTCACACTGTCATCCATAGATTTAATTTGTGAAATAACACTTTTTGGAGAGGCTAAATACAATTCTTTTGTAAACGAAATTTTTGATTTTCGTAAACCTATGTAATCATTCATTATTTGGGTTGTATCGGTTGTTCTCCTTGACGAACTGGAGACTATTTGTTGAATTTTAGCTCCCCTTGACAGTAGTTTTTCGGCCATAAAGCCAGCGTCTGTCATTCCGCGTTTTTTTAGTTTACGATCAAAATCGTCTTTGTCTTCTGACCAAGATGATTTGGCGTGTCGTATAATAAATAGTTTCTTCATTGCTTTAAATAGCGTACTTACAAAGAAATATTTTTATTATCAAAGGGGAAAGTAAATGGGCGTATTTACGTGTTTTTTTACTAGAAATAATACAATTTCAATTCCTTGTTTTTCTGCCGTTTAGTCAGAATGCCTTTTTTGGTGTAATTTTAGACAGCAACAGCCTATGAAAAATCACCAAATGACCTATCCAACCAAGTATCATAATACCATTAATCGGAGTGTTATTGTTCCCATTGTTATGGTCATTTTTATGTGGGTGGTTTTTGGTTGGGAGCATTATTTTCAGATCAGTTTTAATTCGTATGGAATTTTACTCAGAGACTTTGTGGGTCTCCGTGGAGTGATTTTCGCTCCATTTATTCATGGAGATTTAAGCCATATAGTAAATAATTCCTATCCCGTTTTAATTTTGGGGACCGCCATTTTTTATTTTTATAAAAATTCAGCCAAGTTTGTATTTATGTATAGTTTCATGATGACTGGTATTTGGGTTTGGGCCATGGCCAGGTCTTCGTTCCATATTGGAGCTTCAGGGTTGATTTATGCCTGGGGTGCTTTTTTATTTTTAAGTGGGGTGTTAAATCGAAATAAACGCATGATGGGTCTTTCTTTATTGGTGGTTTTTCTTTACGGTTCCATGATTTGGGGGGTGCTCCCCTTGAAGGAGGGGATATCCTGGGAATCCCATTTATTTGGTGCTATTGCCGGTTTAATATTGGCTATTGTTTTTAAAAAGGATGGCCCACAACGAAAAACCTTTCAATGGGAAGAGAATGAAGAAGAGTATGAAATTGAGTTTTGGAATATGACGCAGGAAGAAATCAATTTGTATTACCGAAAAAAATGGCAAGAAAAAACCTCAGAACAAAGTCCTGAGGTTAGCTATAAATATAGTTTTAAACCGAAATCCGAGGATTAATGGTTTAGCATAACTGGCATCACTAACATTAAAACTTCTTCGTTTTCATCTCCTCCTTCTGGAATAAGTAATCCCGCTCTATTGGGTTCCGATAGTTTTAATAGAACTTGTTCGCTCGTAAGATTATTCAACATTTCAACCAAGAAACGGGAGTTAAAACCAATTTCAATATCTTCTCCAGAATACTGACATGTTAGGCGTTCTTTTGCTTCATTGGAGTAATCCAAATCTTCCGCAGAGATATTTAATTCACTACCCGAAATTTTTAGTCTCACTTGATGTGTCGTTTTATTGGAGAATATGGAGACACGTTTTACAGAAGCTAAAAGACTCTTTCTGTCAATGGTAAGAACATTGTTATTTTCTTTTGGAATTACCGCTTCGTAATTTGGATAGGTACCATCAATTAAGCGACAAATTAACTGAATGTTATTGAATTCAAAATACGCATTCATGTTATTGTATTGAACCTTTACCATTTCATCACTACCATCCAAAATACCTTTTAAAAGGTTTAATGGTTTTTTAGGCATAATAAAAGAAGAAGCTTTATCTGCTTGAACATCTAATCTTCGGTAACGCACTAACTTATGTGCATCGGTTGAAACGAAAGTTAAATTTTCTTCGTTTAATTCAAACATGACACCAGACATTACAGGTCTCAGTTCATCGTTACCCGTAGCAAAAAGAGTTTTGTTTATGGCATTGCCCAAGGCTTCCGATTTTATTTCAAGTTCAGATGCTTTTTCTATACTTGGAATTCTTGGAAATTCTTCTCCATTAAAACCTGTTAATTTAAACTTACCATTAGAAGAGGCCATTTCAATACCAAAAGAAGACTCATCCACCGTAAATGTTAAAGGCTCATCTGCAAATGTTTTTAACGTATCCAAAATGAATCTTGCTGGAATAGCTACGGTACCATCTTTATCTGAATTTGTTAATTCAATTTCAGTGGTCATAGTGGTTTCCAAGTCACTCGCAGAAACGACCAACTTATTATCCGCAATTTTAAAAAGGAAGTTATCTAATATAGGTAGGGTATTATTTGTGTTCAATACCCCACTAATACTTTGAAGTTGTTTCAGTAATACTGTACTGGATACGATGAATTTCATAATTAGTTTGTTTAGTACTCTCTATAAAATCTGTCTTAGAGAGTCGACAACAAAAATAAATTTTGAGTCTTGTTTTTTTAAGAAATAATTATCCATTTGCACACATTTTATTAACAAATGCGTTTCAACTTGAAATGAATTTAATTTTTGTAAAAGAAGCTAATATCTTGATTTAATGGATCAAATACGAAGTATTGAATTATCATGAATTCTTTTTCGTTCATAAGTCCATACATACGGTCCTGATCATGGTCAATTGGGTTTCCCTCAATATCTAATCCACTTAGCAAGGGCTTCTTGAACGATTTCAGTGTGGTAGACTCTCCGGCCATGTTTTTTACCGTATATACCTCTAGTGGGGTAGAAGTACTCACAGAGTCAATAAATATTGGGTCTTTTGTTTCCTCCCACATTTCAAAGTTGATGGATCTAAATCGTTCCAGATATTCCACGAGATACCCATTTTCGTATCCTTCTAAAGGTACCATAGCATTATTATACAGAGACAGCTTTCCGTCAATGGTTTGTTTGATAACAAAACCTTTTTGAGGTTGTCCAGGAATACTTAATCGTAACTCTTCTATTTCTCTAGGGTTATAACGGAAAATTGTTTTTTCTCTCCAATCATTTTCATGAATTGCAAACCTAGGACTCAAAAAACCTCGGAATCCTTCAATATGAACTAAGTAGGGGAGTTTACTGTCCTCGATCATCATGTAGTTACCGGTTTGATCCTGATTGGTAGTTCCAATATAAAACACTTTAGATGGCGTATCTGAGTCCATATATATTTCGACTTTGATGCCTCGGGTACTTAAGTCACGAATAGTTTTATCATATCGAGCCTTGGCCACTGGAGCCTTGACCGTCATTAAGTTGATGGTTTCTAACATATAGTTGATGTTCGTTTGTACCGTGCCATATTTTCCGTTGACCATCCATTTATTTGATTCAACTCGTTCTAAAAGGATTTGGTTACCTTTCATGTCTGCCAAAAAAACCTTTGTAATATTACCGGTATCTTGAATACTAAAGTTATTCGAACTGGATTTTAAGGTAGATCCGGATTTAGAAAAATATTGGGTAGCTATTATTCCGGATAATCCTAGAAGAATAATAATGAATAAGATGTTTTTATATTTTTTCATTGGAATATTTGTCAAATTTGAACGCTCTTATTAATGAGAACTATACCTTCTTTTTCTAGAATAACCGATACCTAGACCTAATAGTATGATAACAACAATGGGTATTGCAGTATTAAATATTTGCCATTTACGTCTTTGCTTTGTAACTATTTGCTTGTTTAATAGGCGAAGTTTAAATTCTTTAACTCTCGATAAAATTAACCCATCGTCTTCTAACAAGTAGCTCAGGCTATTCATTATAAAATCAGTATTCCCGTACGTCCGATTGGTAAAGCGATAGTATCCTAAGTCCATAAACTTTTTGCCGTCTTTTGATACATCATTTATGATAATATTGGCATCAGAAACAACAAGCATTTTGTTTTCCGGGCTTTTTTGTTGAAACTTAAACTCGGGATTCTCCGATATTTGTTCACTTATTCTACCGGTAAAAACAGATTCAAATTCCCCCTCTAATAAAACACCAATTATTTGTTCTCCCTTATTGAAACGTCTTTCATCTGGTGGATCTCGTAAGATGTTTAAACTAACTCGAGTAGGAACATTGACTACTTTTGAATAGTGTGAACTTAACAATAGAGGTGTTTTTTGTATGTTTTTTGCTCCCACCGTATCAATACTACCTGCATATTGAGAGGCAATTGCATCCACATTATTGGTGATGGGGTGCTTTACGTTATTGAAAATTAATGGGTGGTAATACCAAGGAAATAATTCTATTTTGGGTTGATCCCCGTTCATTCCTGTAATTACAGAAATAGGTAAGGATTGAATGTCCATCACAAAATCTGAATTTATTCGGACTCCATATTTAAAGAGTTGATCATTCAGGTTTAAATCCTTAGCGAACCCAATACTAATTCTGTTTTTTCGTAAACTATCCAAATCGACTACCGCATTTTCAATAAACCAAAGTGTCTTACCTCCGTTCATGATAAACTGGTCTAAAACGTATTTATCTTTTTCGCTAAATGCCGAATCCGGGCCTGCAATAATGGCTGCAGAATACCCTTTAAGCGCATTCAATTGGCCATTAATCCTCACTTCTGCATAGTTGTAATATTCTCCAATAGATCGCATGGCAGATTGCAACTCCATTTTGGAAGCTTCCCCATGACCTCTTATTATGGCGACTTTTTTAGGGTGAACCAAAGTGGCTTTTTTTATGGCACTGGAAATTTCATATTCCAATTGTTGGATGGAATTGTTTAACATAGCCTCTGGTGTAGCACCCATTGACTGTTTTAGTAATTGGATAGGGAATTCTTTTTCTCGATACGCTAAGATGGCTCCTGGAAATACAATTTGTTCGGAGGTTTTATCCCCTTTTCTGGTGGTTAAGTTGGAGTATTTCAACCCTTTTTCTGAGAGTGATTTGTAAACGTTCTGTCGTACTGATTTATCCGGGTTGGCGGATGGATCAATAAATTCATATTGAATATTGTCACCTCCATAAACCCGCATTTCATCTAAAATCTCCTTCGTAGAATTCTGTAGTTGTTTAAAACTGGAAGGTAAGTCCCCGTCTAAGTAAACTCGGAAAAAAACGACATCCTCCAAATTGGAAAGTTGCGTTTTTGTAAACTCATTTAAAGAGTATCTATTATCGGTTGTTAAGTCAAATCGCTTAAAGAATAAGCCACTCGAAAAATTGACCAATACCAATAAGGTAACAAAAATCCCTAGCGATATAAAGGAGTTTTGTTTGTTGTTTTTTTTCATTTTTGAATTGCGCATATTACCACTTAAAACTATCCAATTTCATTTTCGTTAGAAACAAAAAGAAACCGCTTAAACTTAAAAAGTAGATTAAATCTCGGGTGTCAATAACTCCTCTACTCATGGATACATAATGTTCATTTATTCCTAACTGTAGGATAAACGTATCTAAACCTGAAATGGTTGAGAAATCACTGATTTGTTCAAAGCCAACATAAAAGAAAAAGCTTAAGAATACAGCGAGTATGAATGCTACGATTTGATTTTTTGAAAGTGCCGAAGCAAAAATCCCAATCGCCACAAATCCGGAGGCTAAGAAAAGGAGTCCGAAGTATGATCCCCAAGTTGCTCCTTCATCAATTCCGGGGGATATACTAATTTGTTTAACCGACCAGTAATAGATTAAAGTGGGAAGTAATGAGAAGATTACAATGAGTAAACCGGCAATAAATTTAGCGAAAATTATTTGCCAATCAGAAAGAGGTTTTGTTAATAATAACTCGATGGTTCCTGTACGCCACTCCTCGGAAAAACTTTTCATAGTCACCGCAGGAATTAAAAACATAAATACCCATGGCGCAATAATGAATAAAGTGTCAATATTGGAGTACCCTGAATCCAAAACGTTAAAGTTACCTGGAAACACCCACATGAATAAGCCAATAGCTGCCAAAAACACGATAATGGCCAAATAGCCGGTTAATGAACTAAAAAATACAGAGATTTCTTTTTTAAGAAGAGCGATCATTTTTTGAAAATAAAGTGTGCGAATTTAACCCATTTATAGTTGTAATCCTTCCGAAATTTTAGGCAAAAAAAAACAAGAACGGTTCGTCCTTGTTTTTTTTTGAAATACATGTCTTGTATTTTAAATAAGTTGTTTCTTTCGTAATTGCATAATTTGATAAATACCAAATGAAATACCTGCAACGAATAGAAATAATATTCCTCCATCTATAGGAGCAATAGGATCCGTAGATTGAGTTGGTGGTGGAATTGGAGGAGCAAACATTACCGTAGGAAGTAATGAGAATATAAAAATATATGCAATCCGCGTAATTTTATTTACAAAATTTAACTTCATAATTTTGTGGCAATTTTAATTTGTGTGTTGGATGCAAATATATGTTCTATTCCTAACGAGCAAAATAATTTGGGGTGAAATATGCTATTTTTGGGGTGACAGTTATATATTTTCAATTGAAATTTCTAAATAAGGACCTCATAACTCACTGCTGTTGCTTTATCTAAGAATAATTTTTTTGTTTCTGGCCATACCACCCCAAAGAGTTCTGAATCACGGTATTGATTTAAGAAATTTTCATTTCCCCAATGACTGAGGGTGCAAATTTGATTTCGGATTTTTGAATTTCGGATGAGTTCAAGACCAGTACATCCTTGAGAGGACCTAATTTGGTTTTTGTACACATTAAAAAGAGCTAAAAATGCCTCTGTTGACTCTTCCTTAAAAGTCATGGTTACTAATCTTACAATCATACAAAGTTTATTGAAATGGTGTCATTAATTCGAATACCTAATAATCCAGAGGCGTTGCCCGTGTGAAACGCTATTTCTAGATTTCCCACGGAATTAAATAAAGCAACAATGTCACCTGGTTCGACCTCGGCATAGGATCTCGATATTTTTGTAACTCTCGCATGGGGGATTCTAAATCGGATGTCGACTTTTCGGCCCATTTCTATTTTATTAAAAATGTCGCGAGTTAGATTGGTGATAACATTCCCATAGGAATCAATATGAACCACGGATGCTCTAATTGTATCTGTTTGAATCACGGGGGCGTAACTCATCATAGCTCTTAATGCTTGAATAGGTTCACCAATAACCTCAGGAACTCCTCCCCGTGCCAGATGTGAAGCCGCTTGTATAAGTATCGATTTTTCAGGGAAACTCGCCAATTCAGGAGGGGCACTTAAATTGAGTTGGTAGGCTGTAATGGGTTGGTTTTCAAAAACTAAAGAAAACATACCATTATCTAATCCAATAAAAAACTGTTGTTGGTGTTTGATGATAATAAATTCTGCTTCTTCTGAACTTGCTCCTACCGAAACTAAATGTACCGTATTAGGTGGGAAATTAGAATAAGCTTGTTTTAATACGTATGCAGCTTGAGCAATATTGAATTTTTCTATTTGGTTCGAAATATCAATTATTTGTACGTCTGGTAATTGCGTAAGTAAGTTCCCTTTCATAACCGCTAAATACGGGTCTTTAATTCCAAAATCACTGGTAATTGTAATTATTGACATTTAACTGGTCCTAGCTTACTTTTTCGTTTTTTAATACCTCGTGCGAAAGTATAAAATGTTTATGGGTTTTAAGTTTAACTCGTACATTTTTGTTCGGCTTTATTACAGATGATAAAGACTTTTTGTTTTTGTGGATTATCTGTTTAAAAGAAAGATTGTGGGAAGTATGGTTTTCTTAAATTAGATTAATTTCGTGGGTACGAAAAACGTACTCAATTTTTAATAAAATCAGGTAATTGCAAGAAACAGTAATTAGTTTTTATTCTACGGATCCAGTAGAATTATTTGGCGTCAATAACGTAAACATTTCAACCATTGCGAATTATTTTCCTCGTCTCAAAATCACGGCTCAAGGAACAGATTTAATCGCACGTGGTGAAAAATCAGAATTAGAAAATTTCACGATTCGAATGAATTTTCTAATCGAGTATTTTAATAATCATAACCGCTTAACACCGGCTAATATTGAAACGCTTTTAACCGAAAAGGTGGAAGCGGTCATAAAAGCGAAAATCGGGAAGGAAGAGGTGTTGGTTTATGGTACGGGTGGAGTGCTCATTAAAGCCAAAACCCCGAATCAACAGGAATTCGTCAAGTGTGTGGATAAGGATGATATGGTTTTTGGAGTTGGACCTGCCGGTACCGGTAAATCCTATACGGCAGTTGCTCTTGCAGTACGTGCATTGAAAGCGAAACAAGTAAAACGAATAATATTAACTCGTCCCGCAGTGGAAGCGGGAGAGAGACTGGGGTTTTTGCCCGGTGACTTAAAAGAAAAATTAGACCCTTATTTGATGCCGTTGTATGACGCATTATATGACATGTTTCCCCATGAGAAATTAGAAGATTTAATTGAAAAGGGAACGGTTCAAATTGCGCCATTGGCATTTATGCGTGGTAGAACATTAGACCATGCCTTTGTTATTTTGGATGAAGCGCAAAACACCACTGAGAGTCAAATGAAAATGTTCTTGACGCGAATGGGATCCAGTGCGAAGTTTATTATTACCGGAGATGTTTCTCAAATTGATTTGCCTAAAAATCAAAAGAGTGGTTTAAAGAGTGCGCTTGAAAAACTTAAAGGGGTAAAGGGAATTTCAATTTTGGAATTCGATGAGTCGGATGTGATTCGACATAAATTAGTGAAAAAGATTATTAAAGCATATAAGGAAGATTAAAATGGGAAACGCATTAGTAACAACGGACTACAATTTTAAAGGTCAAAAATCGGTGTATCATGGGAAGGTTCGTGACGTTTATACATTAGAAAATGATATATTGGTAATGATTGCCTCGGATAGAATTTCTGCTTTTGATCATATTTTGCCTGTAGGTATTCCTTTTAAAGGACAGGTATTAAATCAAATTGCAGAAAAGTTTTTGGACGCGACAAGCGATATTTTACCAAACTGGAAAATAGCGACCCCAGATCCAAGTGCTACGGTAGGAAAAGCATGTACTCCTTTTAAAGTAGAAATGGTAATAAGAGGGTATTGTACGGGACATGCTTGGAGAGTTTACCGAAATGGAGGTAGAGTTTTATGTGGAATAGAATTACCGGAAGGCTTAAAAGAAAACGATAAATTTTCAAGCCCGATAATTACGCCTTCTACAAAGGCGGAAGAAGGACATGATGAGGATATTACGAGAGAAGAAATAATTTCTCAAGAAATCGTTTCGGAAGAAGATTACCTTCAACTTGAAAAGTACACGCACGCTTTATTTGCAAGAGGAACAGAAATAGCGGCCGAAAAAGGGTTGATATTAGTAGATACCAAATACGAATTTGGTAAAGATGCAAATGGGATAATCACTTTAATTGATGAAATTCATACGCCCGATTCCTCTCGTTATTTTTACACCGAAGGGTATGAAAAAAGACAAGCTAGTGGCGAAAAACAAAAGCAATTGTCTAAGGAATTTGTTCGGGAATGGCTAATTGAAAATGGTTTTCAAGGATTGGAAGGTCAATCCATGCCCGTTATTCCAGATGAGTTGGTTCAGAGTATTACAGAAAGATACATCGAGCTCTATGAAAAAATCCTGGGGGAGAAATTCGTGAAGTCGGATGTATCTGAAGTGGTTAAGCGTGTAGAAAAAAATGTGAACGAATATTTAAATCGATAAAAGGTATTAAGAGAGTTATCCCTCAATACGCTTATCAATTAGAATTGATTTAATTTCTAATAGGACTTGAAGGTTGTCTGATTTATTTTTTAATAAATAGTCATTCAACCTTCTTAAGTTACTTTCAACTAAATCATCATCTTGTGATCCAAATTCGCTATTGTCAATAATAGTCATGACATCAATAGCGATGGTGTATGAATTGTTGATTGCAAAATCGAGTAGAATGGAAAGGTGTTGACTGGCATCATAACCCGATTGCCAAATAGCGTTTAAGGCCATCCATTTTCTGTCTTCGCTAACCTCGGAATCAATATACCCAATTAAGGCCGAAAGAGCTTCCTTTTCTTTCAATCCAAAAAGGATGGATTCCACTTCCTTTTTGGTCAATTGATTATCTGTATCAGCCCAAAGGTTAATAAGGTCTGGTATTAGAGAGGAATCACCCTTGGTTCTCACTTTTGAAAGTGCTTTGTTGACTAATATCTCTTCACTCGATTGAAGTCCCGACTTAATTTCTTTTAATTCCTTATTGGATGCCATTTCCTTTATTTTTTTGCAAAAGTAATTTGAAATACTAGAAGTTAGGGTGAATTATTTGAGTTTTGGTTGTTTCTTCTTAGATGGATCAATAAATAACTTATTGTCTTTTTTGTTTCTGGGGTCTATATCTTCTACAATCACCCATTCTCCTTTACTAAGTTTATAGGCGTCAAAGGTCGTTGTGGGTTGGTAATAGCTATAAAGGCCCTTTAATTCTGGCTTAGAAGGCTCCAATCTATTAAATACAACCAATTTCAATTTTTGATTATACCGAAGCATAAAATAGGCTTCTTTACTGTATTCAAAGATGACTCTCCTTTTATTGAAACGGCCACTTTTAAAAACTGTTTTTTCAAAAACGGGTTCTCCTTTTCTGTTGAAATTCATGCACTCCATGATTTTCCTATTTGAAAACCGGCTGTTGCCTTCCCATCCTAACAATAAATAGCAGGTTTGTTTATCCTTTTTAAATGGGACAATAGTGTAATATAATGCTCCAAACCAGTTGGATTTATTTAATGTTTTGCTCTCAGGTCTTCGGGTTTGCTTATGGTTGTCGATGAGTTCATGCCATTCGGACTCTCCTTTAGAATTGGGTGCTAGTTGAATAAAACAGACATAATCATAGGTGCCATTCTTTAAACTAATATTCCAAGTAATCATTCTAAAAGCCCCATCAGGTGAAAAAATATCGCCTAAATATTGCACCTTATCGGTTAAAGGATGGTCAAAGCTGTTTGGTTCTTTAAGGAATTTTTTTACAGCGAATCGAAGGGAATCGGAGTATGCCACTTTATTAATATCAGTACCTGATTGAATAGATTTATTTCTGAAATATGTAAAAACTGAATCGGTTTTAGTTTGTGCATAGCTAAGGCCTGCCATGGCAAAGAAAAGAGTACTTACAACGAGAATTTTGATTCTAACCATCTTCAAAAAACGAATATATTTTTTTTTATTGTTTGAGACGTAAACTCACATCTCTAACCTAATTGTAATGTTAATTTTGCAAAGATATTGCCAAACAAAAGATATGGAGTTAAAAGATCGAATTAATGCGTTTTCTTTATTAGGAAACCAACTTACCACATGGTTGGAACAGATAGAAAATAAAGTAGAGAACCCTTTAACCCCTGTTTTTCATCAAGCCTTCCATCGTAATGGTTGGTTTGAAGAGTCGCAAATCATATGGGCATTAAAAGCGGTTCATTCATGGCTGAATACCGATTCGTTAGAAAAATGGACCTCAGCTTACACTTTTCCTGAAGTTATTGAACCCAAAGTGGTGGGGGTGATCATGGCTGGAAATATTCCGTTGGTGGGGTTTCATGATTATTTGTCGGTTTTAATTTCCGGGAATAAGTTACAAGCTAAGTTATCCAGTAAGGATGAAGTATTATTGCGGTTTCTTCATCATGAATTGCTACGAATTGAACCTCGGTTTAAATCTATGGTTGACTTTAGTACCGAACGGTTTAATAATGTAAATGCAATAATTGCTACGGGTAGTGATAATAGTTCAAAATATTTCGAGTATTACTTTTCAAAAAAACCGCATATAATTAGGCGAAACAGAACTTCTGTTGCTGTTCTTACGGGGAAAGAAGGAAAGGAGGAAATGAATGCCTTAGGAAGTGATATTTTTAGATATTTTGGGTTAGGCTGTCGAAGTGTAACCAAGCTATTTCTTCCAAAAGGATTTGATGTGGACTGGTTTTATTCAGGAATTATGGCTCATGGAGCACTGATTAATAATCATAAATACCAAAACAATTACGATTACCATAAAAGTGTATTTCTTTTAAATGGCTCGAAATTATGGGATAATAATTTCTTACTTCTAAAAGAGGATGTGGCTTTATCATCGCCCGTAGGAACTCTTTTTTATGAAGAATATGAGAGTTTGGAGGAAGTGGAATCTAAATTATCTGAAATTCAAGATCAAATCCAATGTAGAGTTGGGGTAGGTGGATTTCCTTTAGGGGGAGCTCAAAACCCTGAATTAACGGATTATTCGGATAATATGGACGTACTTAAATTTTTATTGGCTCTTTAGGATATAAAAGATAGTTGTTATTTGTTTTTTTTAGGGATTGGCGTTAATTTGGCGCACAAATTTGAAAGAACATCTATGCAACAGATTTCTATGCGTCTATTCTTAAGTATCGGGTTATTAATAGGAATATATGGCTCCGGTATTTCACAAAATGCCATAATTACTCAACCTTCGCCCATTCCAGGCCTTATTTGTAGTGGTGACAGTATTGTCTTTATTGGGGATGATAACGGAGGCACAATAACCTCATTTCAATGGAACTTTAATGGGGGTGCAGCTGGGCCACAAACACTATATGGACAAACAGTTACCTACATTGCAGGTACTCCAAACGTTACTCCCTATAACATGGAGTTAATAGTAAGTGATGGCGTAAATACAGATACGGAGAATTTTTCTATTACCGTAAATGGATGTACTCCTCCAACTATTTCCGTAAGTGGAACTCCTACGGTCATTTGTATGGGGACTCAAACGCAATTTTTGGATGCTACCCTTCCGGGTAGTGATCCTGTATTAACGGGTAGGTTGTGGACCTTCCCAGGTGGTGCTCCTGCGACATCAAATACGGTGAACCCTTTAATTACTTATACATCTGCAGGTACCTATGATGTATATTTCGAAATATCAGATATTAATGGGACGCATTATGATACCTTATTTAATTATGTAACGGTTATTAATTGTCCCGATCCTGTGGCTAATTTTACCGCTGCCACTACACGAATTTGTCCGGGTGACTGTATTAATTTCACGGATAATAGTCAGAATATGATTCCGGGACAATCCAGTTGGTCATGGCAATTTCCAGGTGCAGATTCAGCGAGTTCATTGGTACAAAACCCCGTAAATATTTGTTACCAAATACCAGGCGTTTATACGGTGATTCTAACGGCTACAAATGCAACAGGTTCGGATACAAAGGTAAGAACAAACTTTATTCAAGTAGACTCTTGTACTCCTCCTGCTCCATCGTTTGAAGTTGAAAAACAGGAGATTTGTCAAGGTACATGTATAAAGTTTAAAAACACTTCGAGAAGAGCAGATAGTGTGGTATGGCAGTTTTTTGGTGCGGATCCAGTTTACCAATTTAGTTCGGAAAATGAGCCAATCGTTTGTTATTCTAAAACAGGAGATTATGATGTGCAGTTAATGGCGATAAACCCTTATGGTGCCCAACCTTTACAAAAAACAGAATACATATCCATAAAGGAATTTCCAACTGTACAAGCACCATTAGATGCACAAGTTTTAGTTGGTCAGTCTGTCACGCTACAAGCTTTTGGTAGTGGAAATGGTTTCAGGTGGTCCCCAGATGATGGTTCCATTGAATGTGTGTTTTGCTCTAGAGCAACCTTTTCGCCATTAGAGAATACAAAATATTATATTACCAATAGTAATGAGTATGGGTGCGAAAGAACGGATTCGGTAAATGTAATTGTGATTAAAAACTATTACCGTGGTGTTCCGGATGCCTTTAGTCCAAACGGGGATGAAGAGAATGATGTATTATCGGTGTTAGGTAATGGAATAGCAGCCATTGAGTTTTATGTATACAACCGTCAAGGAACTATAATATTCGAATCAAGGGAACAATCTATGGGTTGGGATGGAACTTATAAAGGTGCGCCTAGTGCACCCGGGGCTTATGTGTATTTCGTAAAAATAACTTACGAAAGTGGCTTTCAAGAAATTTTAAAAGGAGACGTTACGTTAGTTAGATAGGGGATATGAAGAGATTTATACTGTTAGGTACTATGATTTTTGGTTCTAGTTTGGTGTTTGCGCAGTCCACAGAACCTGTAATGACGCAATTCTATAATACTCCTTTACAAATTAATCCTGCTAATGCAGGGCTTTTTGCCGGAGAGGCTAGGATCATTACCAATTTTAAACGCCAATGGGAATCTATTGGGCAGCCTTTCCAAACGATAGCGGCATCTGGCGATTTTCAAGTGGCTAGAGATGTGACTGGCGGTGACTTCTTTGGGGTAGGTATTGCTATCAATCAAGACAAATCTGGGTTGTCCGAATTGGCTAATTTATCGGCTAACCTATCGGCTAGTTTTACAAAGGCTCTAGATTCTAGGTTAACCCATTTTGCATCCGTTGGACTACAAGGTGGTTATGGGCAAAGAAGTATTTCTACTGCCGGGTTAAATTGGGGAAACCAATGGACCAATACCGGTTTTAATCCAGCTATACCCGTAGGTGATCAAGCCATTGATGAGTCGGTGGGGTTCTTTGATGTTGGAGCGGGTGTGAACTATTTTTACTCGGACAGAAGTGACAATTTGAAAATGTATTTGGGGGTTGCGGGCTTTCATTTAGCCAAACCTAAATATTCATTTATGGGCAATGAAGATATTCAACTGGAACGAAAATTCAACGTTAATGGTGGGGTATACTCTCGTTTTGGGCGATCAACGAATTTTTCTGTATTTCCAAATTTCGTGTATTCGTGGCAAGGAAAAGCAAATGTGCTTATCTATGGAATGGATTTTGAATACCGGATTTCTGGTGGTTCAAGATCAACTGGTACGCATAAATACACCAGTGTTGCCGTAGGACTTTATAACCGTTGGAAAGAAGTTATTTCTCCAGTGGTAAAACTTCATAAAGCGGGTTTCTCTCTTTACATTTCATACGATTTCGAAATAGGAAACATTACGCGTATTACTAATGGACAATCAGGGATGGAGGTTTCTTTAAAATATAGAGTAGGCTTTAGAAGCGGAAAGGGTAGTAAAAATATCAACAACGCATTTATTTAATACTTAAACGATTTTTTTTTGCCTCGATGGAGTGATCTTTCGGGGCTTTTTTCGGTCATAAAAAAGCCGATTGCTGAAGGTCACAATCGGCTTTGAATACGTATCAATTTATTTAAATATCCACTTCTACCAAATTCTTTAAAAGGTCATTAAAAACCTCTCTCTCACGAATCAATTTAGCCTCATTGTTATGAATTAATATTTCGGCAGGACGGTATCTTGAATTGTAATTAGAGGCCATAGAGAAGCAATAGGCTCCTGCGTTTTTAAATCCTAAAATATCGCCTTCTTTAATTTCTGAAATTTTTCTATTGTACCCAAACGTATCCGACTCACAGATGTACCCGACAACCGTATAAATCCTTGGCTTTCCATCCGGATTGGATACATTGTAAATTTCGTGATGTGCATTGTAAAACATGGGCCGAATTAAGTGATTGAATCCTGAATCTACCGATGCAAATATGGTACTTGTGGTTTGTTTTACTAAATTGGTTTTCACAAAGAAGTAGCCGCTTTCGCTTACCATAAATTTACCCGGTTCAAACATTAAGGTCAAAGGTTTTCCAAATTCTTGTTCAAATGCATTAAAACGTAAACTCATTTCTTTACCAAATTCCACTACATCTGTTTCATGATCTGACTCTTTGTATTTGATTTTAAAGCCAGAACCAAAGTCGATGTATTTTAAGGTGTCAAATTGCTTGGCTACATCAAATAAAATATCGGCAGCTTGTAAAAATACATCTACATCCAGAATATCAGAACCCGTGTGCATATGAACCCCTTCCACGTTTATGTCTAACGTTTCCACAATTCTCTTTACTAAGGGGATTTGGTGAATGGAAATTCCAAATTTTGAATCAATATGCCCTACAGAAATGTTCGCATTTCCACCTGCCATTACATGCGGATTGAAACGTATGCAAATGGGTAGAGTGGGATATATATGTCCAACATATTCCAGGGTGTTTAAATTATCAATATTAATTTTCACACCTAAATCTATCGCTTTCTTGAGTTCCTCATGCGAAACACCACTTGGTGTAAATACAATGTTTTTAGGATCAAAACCGGCATGTAGACCTAATTGTATCTCTTGAATGGAAACGGTATCCAGATTAGCCCCTAGCTGTTTGAAAATCTTTAAAACGGAAGGGTTGGATAAGGCCTTAACGGCATAGTTTATGGTTAAGGAATTTACCGAAAAGCTATTTTTAAAAAGTGTGTATTTATTAATGATGGTTTGTGCATCATATACATACAATGGGGTGCCAAACTCTTGGCAAAGAGATTCTACCGAAATCCCTTGGATTTCGGATGCGTTAGATTGTAACATAACTGTTAGCTATAATAAAAAATGAAAATTAGGGGCTAATAGAGTAAAAGAATAGAATCAGTTTTTTTAGATTCTACCTAGTTGTTGTTTGAGCATCTTAATCTGTTCCGTAAGCATTTTCTTTTTGTCGTCTTTCTTTGCTTGTGCTAACCAATTAAGAGCTTCCCGTTTTCGTCTCTTTGCTCCAGCAATTGCACCTAAGTTTAATTTGGCCATTGCTTTATCGTGATCCATGTATAAACCGGTTGAAAGTGCCTTTTTAAAGAAACTTTCTGATTTGCCCATTTGATTTTTTTGAATTAAAATCATACCTCTCATTAAATAGTAATACGCCTCTTGGCCTTTTACCATTAATTCGGGTTTCTTAATGAGGTCCAATCTCTGTTCTGCTTTGTCAAAATTTCCTTTTCTAACCAGTAAGAAAACCATAAGCATTACTTCATTAAAGTAAATGGTAACTGCAGCTACAATGGTTAGTAACAACACAAAAATACCGTTCCCTATTTCGCCATCCCAAAATGAGTAAATTGAAAATGAAAATAAAACGACCGATAAAATAATCCTAGTAATGTATGAAAACCACATAATTAAATATTCTTTTTGAGGACGGCAAAATTATAATTATGCTGAAACTGTAAACTATGTTAATCTCTTTTTATTTTAATTGTATTAAAATGCCTTACGGTTATATTTGAAGCGTGAAATTCTGCTATACTTTTGTTGTCACTTTATTCATTTTTCTGTCTGGACTTGTTGGGCTTGCCCAATCTAATACCGTGGTTGTTCAAGGGCAAGTGTATGGAATGAATCATACCACGGACTTGCTAACCCTTTTTGTGGTCAGCCAGGCCAATCAAACGGGTAATTTTGGGAACCCAAATGGAACCTACCAAATTAGAGTGGACCGGAATGATACGGTGCTTATTGGATCGATTGGCTATTTTACAGCGAAAATTAGTGTGAAGGATTCTGCCCATACGGATACCGTTACGGTAAATGTGCAATTGCACCAGTTAGAATTGTATTTAAGAGAGGTCACTGTTTTCGCTCCGCGGGAGTTAAAGAACATTTACGATGACATTGAGAAGTTAGGTTACAATGAAAAAGAGGATCGATTGAGTGGTATCGCAGACCCATTATCCAGTCCCATCACCGCTTTGTATGAGCGATATAATAAACATGCACAAAAGGAACGATTGGCCAGAAAGCTGATTAATGATGCAAAAAGACGAGATCTTTTAAAGGAGTTGTTCAAGAAATATGTAGATGCTAATATCATTGCCTTAGATGATGATCAGTTTGACGAATTTGTGGAATACATAAACGTATCGGATGAATTCTTGAAAAACGCCACCCAATACGACTTTATCATTTTCGTGAAAATGAAATACAAGTATTTCATGAAGCAGCATAAGTATGATGGATGGGAAGAATTTTAAATTTCCAAGCCAATCCAAAGAAATCATATCTGTATTAGGAGGGATTGGTTAAACCTGTTGATCCGAAAACCAAATTCACTGAATAACCCCAATTTCTACAACCTTTATTCAGGTCGTTTATGCTGTAATATTGAACAGAAGAAGGATTCTCGATGGTATAGGTTGGACCAGATACTCGGCTTCTATTGCAGCGTATGCCCGGACAAAATGTCCATGTACAACAGTTTTTCTTGAAATGGGATTTAATCGCCTTTCCTTTTAGTTCCCTTTAGAAAATAGAATGGGCTAAATCATTGCCGTACCACAACTTAAGAACGATCCGGTTTTAGTAGGCTCGCTAGTGTGGAGTAGGCATTTAATTCTATTCGATCACAAAGGCGTTTTTGTAGATTTTAAAGTAGATGTAATTCAAAATGGGAATAGAAAGGAAGTAAATTAATCCAATATTAAACTCTGTAAGACATCCAATAAGAATAGCTTGTAGTCCGTAGAAGACCCAAGAAAGGAAGATTCCAAAAACCAAATCCAACGAAGATTCAAAAGCAGGGTCAGCTGCTAATTTGGTGGTTAAATTCCCAATAATTTTAAAGGTTATGAAATTACTGATTAACATTAAAACCCCAAATGGAGCGAACAGAACCTTTAGGAACATTGGGGTGTCAGATACCTTTTTTACGGGTATGGGCTGGTCGTCCATGATGGTTTGAACTAGTTTTTGATTGGCTTCAAAACTTTCTTCTAAGTTGAAAGTTCCATTGGCATTCTCTAGCCATTTATTAGCAATGGGGCGGTATGCCAATCCTCGAGGAATGTCAATGGTCATTGGACGCATGCGTTTATCCAATTCGGCAAGGAGATTAATATAGCCTTGGTTTTTGTTTTTTAAATAAGAAGCGTAAAAGGGTTTTACATCAAACGGTTCACCATATTTTACAAATAGGTCAGATCTAAACCTTTTATGGGCGCTGTAATTAATTCCTACCGGGGTGATTTTTAAATCCGTATCAGGATTTTTATCGAGTACCGCAAAAGCAATTCTAGCAATTCCTTTTTGTAAGGGACGAATAGCACGTCTTAAATTATGGTTGCCCTCTGGAAAAATGGTTAAAGGTTGTTTTCCATCAATAAGGAGGTCCACACACTTATCAAATATCTTGGCGTTTCGTTTTACGGTATGTAAGCCATCACGTTCTCTGTAAATAGGTAACATATAGATGTAATGAAAGAAAGTCGCTCCAATTTTGGATTGAAAAACCTTTGCCTGAGTAAGAAAATAGGATGGGCGAGGCTGCGTCATAACAATAGCCAAGGCATCCATAAATGCATTCTGATGCGTAGGTGCAAATATAATGGACCCCTTGTTTACAGAAGGATCTACTTGAATAGAGTCAAATTTTCTATAAAAGAGTTTAAGTCCTAGTCTAACATACTCTGTTAGGCAAAACATAAAAATTTTCTTAACCATGTTGCAAAATTAATCCGTTTTCTTCACGCCACGTTGAAAGATGTATGAAATTGTGGCTCCGGAGATGATATGCCAAATTCCCCACCAAGCAGCCAAAAGTGCCATTCCGCCATTACCATCGAACAAGGTGAATATTAATACCAATGACAACCCCGAATTTTGGATGCCGGTTTCAATAGTAATGGTACGAAGATCTTTTACTGGAAGTTTAGCTAGTTTACTTGTATAGTAACCGATTCCAAATGATAAAGCATTGTGTAGAAAAACCAATAGGATAATGTATTTGTAATAGGTGGTAAACACATCAATGTTTTTTGAGAAGGCCACAATCATAAAAGTAATCAAAATCCCAAATGACAAAAATCGGATGGGTTTCATTATTTTTTTTGTTACTTGGGGCCATTTATTGGCCATTAAAAGCCCTGCAATGAGTGGAATAATTAATATGGTGAAAACAGTCATAAACATGGGGATAAACTCAATGGTAATCTGTTGAATATCCTTTTTATCCATATATATTCCCCCATAAAACTCAAAGTTAAAAGGGGTCATAAATACCGCTCCTAAAGTAGCAATAGCGGTTAAACTTACCGATAAGGCCACGTTTCCACCCGATTGTTGAGAATAGAAATTGGATACATTTCCACCGGGTGAAGCGGCAACCAAAAGCATTCCTAAAGCAAGTTCGGGTAAGGGGTTAATCACCCAAATTAATAAAAAAGTGAAAAATGGGAGTAGGATAAACTGACTAAATACACCGGTAATAATGGATTTGGGGTTTTTACGAATTTCTAAAAATTCTGATTTCTTTATCCCCATGGAAACCCCAAACATAATAAAGGCAATGGCTAGATTTAAAACCATTAAACTCTGTTTGCTAAACGTGATATGTAAATCTGTAAACTCTGAACTCACCTGATGAACTTTAAAGCATAGCTACCCAATTCTACGGCAAGGTAATTATGTGGTTTTTTTAAAAAAAAAAATCCCGTTTGTGAAAAACGGGATTTAATACATTGGATTCTAATTTTAGTGCATGCACGTTTTTTTGGTCAATAGTTGCTCTTCAGTTTCGGGATTCTCTTCATCCACATGAATAGCATCTACCGGACAAACAGAAGCACATTGAGGTTCATCATGAAAACCTTTACACTCGGTACATTTATCGGCAACAATGTAAAAATACTCATCACTTTGAGCATCTTGTTTCTTATCTGCATTCACAGTTTTGCCATCCCATAGTTTTACCTCTCCCGTTAAATTGGTTCCATCCGCATAAGTCCATTCTTCGTCTGGTTCGTAAATAGCATGGTTAGGACATTCCGAAACGCAAGCATCACAGTTGATGCAGTCATCATTAATTACTAACATAAGTATATCTTTTGGTATGGATTCTCATCCAAAAATTGTCGTAAAATTTTAAGGAGCAAAATTAGCGAGTAATTTATTAAGATTTACCACCCTTTCTTATTTGGAATCATTCTAAATTGTTAAAATCCGTAGTATATTTGTACGGAACTTTAATGGAATGGTGCCATGTACTCACCAGGTTCTCTTTAGGGATTATTTCCATAGAGATAGGGCTGGTGTTTAATTGTTGAAAAGTGCCGTTTCATTTGGCTTTAGGTAAAGAATAGTCCCGTAAAAACGGCTATTTTTGCATTTTGGTAAAGTTCAAGTTACGGGTCTAAAAGACCTTTGTAATAGATTGATTATTATACTTTTAATGGGATGTGGGTTTCTCTTTAATAAAAAGGAAATTTGCAGTATTTATGGCTGAATGAAGCCTTGAAATTAAGAATGAAAAAGACTAAAGTAACGGAATTAGATAAGGTAGTTGTCAAATTTGTGGGTGATTCGGGTGATGGAATGCAATTAACCGGGACACAATTTGCAGGTACCTCTGCCTTTTTAGGCAACGATATAGCAACTTTCCCAGATTATCCAGCCGAAATTAGAGCTCCGCAAGGAACCGTGGCCGGTGTATCTGGTTTTCAAGTGCATATTGGAAAATCGCAAATACATACTCCAGGTGATGCATCGGATGTATTGGTGGCGATGAATGCAGCAGCATTGAAAGCACATATATATAGTGTTTCGAAAGGAAATACGATTATTGTGGATACCGATAGTTTTAAAAGAAAGGACTGGGAAAAGGCGGGTTACACGGAAGATCCATTGGAGTCTCAGGATTTAAAGAACTACAATATGGTTAAAGCGCCAATTACAACCATGACCAAAAAGGCATTGGAAGGAATTGGATTGGATAACAAAAGCATTACCCGAAGTAAAAATATGTTTGCTTTAGGTATTGTGTATTGGCTGTTCAACAGACCCATGGATTATACTCAACGTTTCTTGAAAGGCAAATTCGGTAAAAAAGAAATGGTACTTGAGGGTAACTTAAAAGCATTGAAAGCAGGGTATCATTTTGCGGAAACAATTGAAGCATTACCCTCCTCCTTTACAGTACTTCCTTCAGATATGGCGAAGGGAACCTACAAAAGTATAATGGGGAATGAAGCGACTGCTTGGGGGTTCTTAGCGGCATCGGAGAAATCTGGTATTCAATTGTTTTTAGGATCTTATCCGATTACACCCGCAACAGATATTTTGCAAGAAGTTGCTAAACATCGTCATTTTGGAGCGAAGTCTTTCCAGGCGGAAGACGAAATAGCTGGTGTTTCTGCCGCAATTGGAGCTTCTTTTGCCGGGAACTTAGGGGTAACTACAACTTCTGGACCTGGTTTGGCTTTGAAAGCCGAAGCACTTGGCTTAGCTATTATGACCGAGTTACCATTGGTAGTGGTAAATGTTCAAAGAGGTGGGCCATCTACCGGATTACCAACTAAAACCGAACAATCGGATTTACTTCAAGCTTTATACGGTCGAAATGGGGAGAGTCCATTAGTGGTGATGGCTACTAGAAGTCCTGGTGATTGTTTCGATATGGCGTATATGGCTTCAAAAATTGCCATGGAACATGTGACTCCTGTTATTTTATTATCGGATGGTTATGTAGCGAATGGTTCTCAGCCTTGGCGAATTAAAAAAATGGCCGATTTGGAGGATATTAATCCGTACATGGTAAAAAAAGGAGAAGATTCTGAGGCATATCAAGTATACCAAAGAGATGAAAAGTCATTGGCTAGAAAATGGGCTATTCCGGGAATTCCTGGATTTGAACACCGAATTGGTGGATTAGAAAAAGATGCTCTTTCGGGGAACGTTTCTTACGATCCAGAAAACCACGAAATCATGGTGAAAACCCGTGAGGAGAAAGTGGCCAGAGTGGCCGACTTTATTCCGGAGTTAGAATTGGAAGGCGCGCAAAAAGGTGATTTGCTAATTGTCGGTTGGGGAGGTACCTATGGTACTTTATTAACTGCTGGTGAAGAAGTGAAAGCGGGCAATAGAGTTGGTTTGGCTCACTTTAATTACATCAAACCACTACCAAAAAATACGGTGGATGTATTTAGTCGATTTAAGAAAATTGTGGTGTGTGAATTGAACAATGGCCAATTCATTAAGTATCTTCAAGGGGAGTTGCCTCAATTTGATTATGTAGGGTACAACAAAATTCAAGGGCTTCCATTCTCTACAACAGAATTAACCCTGAAGTTTAACGAGATTTTAAATGATCTGAAGTAATGAGCGAAAATCCAGTTATAGAATATAAAGCAAAAGATTTTGCAAGTGATCAAGAGGTACGTTGGTGCCCCGGTTGCGGTGATTATGCTATTTTAAAAGCGGTACAAAAAACAATGCCTGCTATTGGGGTTGCTAAAGAGGATATCGTTTTTGTATCGGGAATCGGTTGTTCTTCCCGTTTTCCATATTATATGGATACTTATGGATTCCATTCCATTCATGGTAGAGCTCCAGCTATTGCTACGGGGGTGAAATTGGCGAATCCAAAATTAAGTGTGTGGCAAATTACAGGTGACGGGGATGCCTTGGCCATTGGAGGAAATCACTTTATTCATGTATTGAGAAGAAATGTGGATATTAATATTCTTCTTTTTAATAATAGAATTTATGGATTAACCAAAGGACAGTTTTCTCCGACCACCAGTTTAGGGCATAAAACAAAGACGTCTCCGCAAGGAAGTATTGATAATCCTTTTAATCCAGGCGAATTAGCCTTGGGGGCAAGAGCTCAGTTTTTTGCTCGTATTGAGGATATCAACCCACGTGGAATGACAGAGATTTTTATTGAAGCGGCCAAGCATAAAGGAACCTCTTTAGTTGAAATCCTTCAAAACTGTGTAATCTTTAATGATAAGGTATTTGCCGAGTGGACCGCTAAAGATGTAAAAGCCGAAAACTTCTTACGTGTAGAACACGGAAAGCCAATGATTTTCGGGAAGGAAAACAATAAAGGTCTGGTTCAAAAAGGTTTCAAATTAGAAGTGGTAGTTATTGGTGAAAACGGTGTTTCCGAGGACGATATTGTAGTACACGATGCGCACGAAGAGGACATCACCTTACACTTAATGTTGGTCAACCTTCAAATGCCAATGGTTACAGGTATTATTCGTTCGGTAGAGCATGAATCTTTTAATGATCGTATGGAAGAACAGATTGAACAGGTACGGGCTACCACTAAGTTTAAAACCATGGATGATCTTTTATCCTCGGGAGAGACTTGGGAAATAAAGTAGCTTACAATAAATATTTCAATCCCCTTTTCAATTCGTTGGAAAGGGGTTTTTTTATGCCTCTTTGGTTTATTTACTACATGGTTTTTGTTCTAAATGCACGTATTGGAAAAGGAGAGAGGTAGGTTTGAATGGCGAATCTTTCCGTGGGAATTTATTTTTTGAAATTTCGGACAGAATTCAAAAAGAAGGGAAGGCAAATAGCGTGTAGAATTAAATGATTAACGGGTATTATAGCTCCTTCCATTATTGAAATAATGGAATTGATTACATTCGTAATTCAATAAAACTTAAAACATGAAAATATTTAGAAATATACTAGCCGTTATATTTGGGGCACTAATTGGTGGAATCGTAAATATGGCGATTATTACAATTAGTGGGGAAGTGGTGGCTTTACCGGAGGGAATAAACCCAGAGGATATGAATAGCCTGAAAGAGAATATTCATTTATTTAGACCTATTAATTATTTGATGCCATTTTTGGCGCACGCTTTTGGTACCTTAGTAGGTGCAGTGGTGGCAGGAATGATTGCGGTATCCCATAAACGCTATTTTTCTCTTGCTGTTGGTGTTCTATTCTTGATGGGTGGAATTATGATGGCAATGGAGCTAGATGCACCTCTTTGGTTTGATATATTGGATATTGGAGGAGCCTATATTCCAATGGGTTATTTAGGTTATTTAATGGCCATCAAGTTGGGTGGACCTGCATCGGTTGAAAAACCAGATGTGTTAGATATATAAAAAATTTATTTTTTAAACAAAAAGCCCCGATAGTACTGATATCGGGGCTTTTTGTTGTGTGAAATCTTAGTATTAGAAAATAAATTTGTTCTCTGCAATCATTTTCTCAGCGATAGAACGTCTTAATTCTTTAATGTTTACCGGGTCCTGTTTGGTAAAACGTTTTAAGCCCATTAACATCATTTTTAATTCGTCTCCTTCTGCAAAACTAACCAGGGCTTCTTTACCTAATATGTTAATTTTATCTGCTGCTTCGTAAATATATGCTTTGGCAGCATTCATTTTTAGGGTATTCATTTCTGACTCACCTTCTGTTTTTTGTAGTTTCTCAACCCGTAGTAAAACAGATTCTGAAACGTATGTTTCAATCAACATATCACTAATAGCCATCAAAATTTCTTGTTCCTTGGCCAAAGACATCATCAAGGTTTGAGCGGCAGATCCAGCCACCATTAGAACTGCTTTCTTGAAGTTTTTTATGTATTTATGTAAAAGCTCCAATTCAGACTCGTTCCCTGATCCAAAGTCAGGAATACCCATTAATTCTCCCACCACTTCTTGAGCAGGTCCCATTAAATCTAAGGTTCCCTTCATGGCTTTTTTAAGCATCATGTCCACCGATAACATTCGATTTATTTCATTGGTACCTTCAAATATTCTATTGATACGAGAATCACGGTACGCTCGTTCTACCGCTGATTCAGCAGAATAGCCCATTCCGCCATGAATTTGGACCCCCTCATCTACTACGTAATCTAATACTTCAGATGAATGTACTTTCATTACCGCACATTCAATAGCATATTCTTCAATACCTTTTAACGTAGCTTTAGATTTCTCCATACCCGAATCAATCAACGAATGGATTTTATCATCGATATTTTGAGACGCTCTATAAACAGCCGATTCGGAAGCGAAAATCTTAATCGCCATTCTTGAAAGTTTATACTTGATCGCTCCATATTTAGAAATTGGACGACCAAATTGATTTCTCTCATTGGCGTAATTAATGGCTTGATCCATTGTTTCTTTAGCCCCACCTAATACGGCACCCGCTAATTTTATACGACCCACATTCAATATATTCAATGCGATTTTAAAGCCGATTTGACGTTCTCCTAACTGATTCTCTACGGGTACTTTTACTTCGTTAAAGAATACCTGACGAGTGGAAGACCCTTTGATTCCCATTTTCTTTTCTTCTGGATTTAAAGTAATCCCTTCCGAATGCGCATCAATAATAAATGCACTTAGGTTATCATCATCCTCTATTTTTGCAAATACAGTAAACACATCTGCAAATCCAGCATTGGTGATCCACATTTTTTGCCCCGTAATGACCCAGTTTTTACCATCTTCGGATAATTTGGCTTTGGTTTTTCCTGAATTCGCATCCGATCCAGCATTTGGTTCTGTTAAACAATAAGCAGCTTTCCATTCGCCACTTACTAATTTTGGTATGTATTTATTTTTTTGTTCCTCGGTACCATAATATAAAATGGGTAAGGTTCCAATTCCAGTATGAGCAGAAAGAGCTACCGAGAAAGAATAGCCAGCGCCTAGTTTTTCGGTAGTAAGCATGGAAGTCACAAAGTTCTTATTGAAACCACCCAATTCTTCCGGTACCGAAATTCCTAACATTCCCATTTCTCCCGCTTTTTCAAGTAATGAAGGCATTAAACCTTCTTCAGCAGCATCAATACGCTCAATTACAGGAACTACTTCTTGCGCTAAGAATTCGGTACACATTTGCCCAATCATCTTTTGCTCTTCTCCAAACTCTTCTGGAATGAAGATGTCCATGGCATCCGTATCTTTAATTATAAATTCACCGCCACCTAATGCTTGTTTATTTTCTTCTGACATATTAATTCTTTTAGTCTATTTAACTTCGGCCTCCCGATTTCGCTCTACAACATCTCAATTACGCCTGCTGCACCTTGGCCCGTACCTACGCACATGGTTACCATACCTTTCTTAAGGTTACGTAATTTCATTTCTTCCATAATTTGAACCGTTAATTTGGCACCAGTACATCCCAGTGGGTGTCCTAAAGCAATGGCTCCACCATTAACGTTTACAATGTCTGGATTGATACCGGTTTCTTGCAATACGGCTAATGATTGAGAGGCAAAGGCTTCGTTCAATTCAAATAGTTCAATATCTGCTACATTCATTCCTGCCATCTTAGCCGCTTTTGGAATGGCATCCACAGGACCAATCCCCATAATTCTGGGTTCCACACCTACCACAGCAAATGAACTTAATTTTGCAATGGGAGTGGCTCCGGTTTCTTTCAACATCTTTTCTGACATTAAAATTACAAATGCTGCGCCATCGGATGTTTGCGAAGCATTACCTGCCGTTACGGTTCCTTGAGCATCAAATACCGGGCGTAATTTGGCTAAACCTTCTACCGTAGTACCCGCTCTTACCCCTTCATCGGTATCGGCAATGTAATTTTGTACTTGACGTTTTCCAGCCTCATCCAAATAAACTTGCTCCACATCTATTGGAATAATTCCGGATTTAAATTTACCCGATTGGATCGCTTCTAAAGCTTTGCGTTGCGAATGGTAGGCAAACTCATCTTGCGCTTCACGGGTAATTTTATATTGTTGGGCAACGGCTTCAGCGGTTAATCCCATTCCCCAATACCACTCTGGATTATCTTTCGAAATCTTGGCATTTGGTGTTAATCTCCAGCCTCCAAATGGAATAGGAGACATGGTTTCAACTCCACCCGCAATGATACAGTCAGCCATTCCTGAATGGATTTGCTGGGCACCAATAGCGATGGTTTGTAAACCAGAAGAACAATACCTATTTACTGTCATTCCTGGAACTTTATTGGTATCTAAACTCAATAAAGAAATCATCCTTCCAATGTTTAAACCTTGTTCGGCCTCTGGAGTCGCATTACCCACAATTACATCGTCAATAAGTTCTTTGTCTAGATTAGGAACTTCTTGAAGAAGACCTTTGATTACTTGGGCAGCCATATCATCGGGACGGGTGAATCTAAACATTCCCTTTCCTGATTTCCCTACGGCCGATCTTTTTGCTGCTACTATATATGCATCCATGATTCTTCTCTTTTAGTTTCTTAAAATTTTCCCTTTGGTCATAATGCTTTGAATCCGTTCCAAAGTTTTACGTTCCGTACATAATTCTAAGAAGGCTTTTCTTTCTAAGTCTAATAAGTATTGTTCAGAAACCTCTGTTAATTCGGATAAATCACCACCCGCTAAAACAGATCCTAATTTGATAGAAATTAGTTCATCATGTTTGGACATGTAGTTTCCGCTCCGCATAGCGTTTGCTCCGGAGTATACTAAGCCCATTGCTTCTTGTCCCATTACTTTAATATCGGTACGTTGTGTGGGTTGAGTATATCCTTTTTCAGCCATTAATAATGCCGATTGTTTGGCATAGGCTAAATGGTAATCTCTACTGACGATTACTTCATCAATTCCTTCTCTTAGGTAACCCAATTCAAAACCTTCATAGGCCGATGTCGCAACCTTGGCTTGACCAACGGTTAGAAACCTATTTCTAAATTGATTGGTACGGATATCTCCGTCTTTCAACTCATCACTTAAACGTAAGGCAAACTCTTTGGAGCCACCTCCACCAGGGATCAATCCAACCCCAAACTCCACTAAACCAATATAGGTTTCGGCATGTGCAATTACCTTATCGGCATGCATGCTAATTTCGCATCCTCCTCCTAGTGCCATTCCGTGAGGAGCAACAATGACAGGAATAGAAGAGTAACGAATTCGCATGACGGTATTTTGGAAACTTCGAATGGCAAAATCAAGTTCATCGTACTCTTGTTCTACCGCGAACATGAAGATCATACCCACATTGGCACCTGCGGAGAAATTTTCTCCTTCATTTGAAATGACCAACGCTTTGTAATCCGATTCAGCCATATCGATGGCTTTATTTATTCCGGTTATAATTTCACCACCAATGGTGTTCATTTTACTGTGGAACTCCAGATTGATCACGCCATCCCCTAAATCTATAATAGAGCAATCTTTATTTTTCCATAGGGTGTTTTCTTCCCGTAATAAAGCGAGGCTTATTGTTTTTTCTTGTCCTGGGATTTCAAGGTATGATTTAGTTGGAATATCGTAATAGAGTTTTTTTCCAGCTTCCACTTTGTAAAAAGAACGAAATCCAGCTTCTTTCATTTCATAAATCCAAGCGGCTGGTTTTTTACCTGCCGCTTCCGTTGCTTTTAATCCTTCCTCAAACCCAATGGCATCCCAAGCTTCATAGGGTCCTTGTTGCCATCCAAAACCTGCACGAAGCGCATCATCCATACGGTAAACTTCATCACTTATTTCAGGAATTCGATGACTTACGTAGGTAAATAAACTGGTGAAAACACTTCTATAAAACGCTCCTGCTTTGTCTTTACCTCCAAAAAGGATTTTCATCCTTTGGTTTAAATCGGTAATAGGTTTGGTCAGTTCCAAGGTAGGAAATTTCACTTTCTGTTTGGGTGCGTATTCTAAAGTGTCTAAGTTTAAAGAAAGAATTTCGCTTTTTCCATTTTCACCTTTTACCTTTTTATAAAACCCCTGTTTGGTTTTACTTCCTAACCATTTATTAGCAATCATTTTACCCACATAATCGGGTAAAGTGAAAAGTGCATTGGCTTCATCGTTAGGCGTATTCTCTTTTAATCCATTAGCAACCAAAACCAAGGTGTCTAATCCCACCACATCTGCGGTACGAAAAGTAGCTGATTTTGGACGGCCTAATACAGGGCCAGTCAACTTATCTACTTCATCCACGGTAAGACCGAGCTCTTTTACCGAATGAAAAAGCGCCATTATCGCAAATACGCCAATTCTGTTGGCAATAAATGCCGGAGTATCCTTACATAAAACCGTGGTTTTTCCTAGAATTTTTTTACCATAACCCATTAAGAAGTCAATTACTTCTGGTTTGGTTTCGACTGTAGGTATGATTTCGAACAAACGAAGGTAACGGGGAGGATTGAAAAAATGCGTGCCACAGAAGTGTGCTTTAAAATCATCACTTCGACCGTCTAACATTAAGTGGATGGGAATACCCGAAGTGTTGGAGGTAATTAATGTACCCGGCTTTCTGTATTTTTCAACTTGATCAAATACAATTTTCTTAATGTCTAAACGTTCAATAACAACTTCAATAATCCAATCGTAATCCGCAATTTTCGACATGTCATCATCAAAGTTCCCCGTGGTAATCCGTTTGGCAAATTTGGAAGAATATAGGGGCGCTGGCTTCGATTTGATCGAGGCTTTTAAATGTCCATCAACAATGGCATTTCGTTCCTTTTTGTGGGAAGAAGATTTAGCCTCTTCGGGTACGATATCCAGTAATAATACCTGGCATCCTACATTGGCAAAGTGTCCGGCAATAGCTGAGCCCATCACTCCAGACCCTAATACCGCTACTTTTCTAATGGCTCTTTTCATTTCTAATATAGGTTTATGTTTGACCTTTAATAGTCAATTATTTTTTTCTTTTTTTAAATAATTCGCTTTCCAATACTTCATTTATTTTTCCAATCGAAGAAAAGAAATTGGCTTTCTCAGTGGGATGGAGTTTGCCATCTATTATGGTATTGAAATCGATGACTACTTTTTTTGCGATATCTCTTTGTTCAATACCATGCTCTGTAAGCATAATTCTAATTACCCGTTTGTCTTTGGCGTCTGGCCTTTTAATGATTAGGTTTTCTTCCTGCATTGTTTTTAAAGTACGTGTTAAACTACGTGATTCCATCCCCATTAAAGGACCTAATTTGGTGGAGGGTGTGCCTTGTTCCGGATCGATCTTTAATAATGCATATCCTATGGACATATTCATTCCATGTTCTTGTGCAATAGAATTGTACAATCTCGAAATTTTGTACCAAGCCCAGCGAATGTGAAAGTCATAAGTTTCGTTCGATTTCATAATTACTTTTTTATTTTATTATAGATCTGATGACCTTCTTAATGGGCATCCTTTAAATTGAATTTTAACCTTTTTTTTATTGAATTAAAACGGTCATTCGACCTTTTATTCTTTAAATTTGAAAGGAATCAATATTAACGAGCTCCCAAATATAGTATGCTTGCATAACAAATGCAACCCTAATTATTAATTTCCTTCTTGGAATTTGCATAATTTAGGACTTTAGTCATGTAGTCTACAATTCGAAACACCATTGATAGATATGTTTGAGAGTTAAAATCCGGAAGAATGAAAAATATTTTAATAGAGCGTTTTCTACATATTCGAAACAAGTCAGTTGCGATTTGTTCCCCTCTTCAAATTGAAGATTATGTGGCCCAACCCATTGCGGATGTTAGTCCTCCAAAATGGCATTTAGCCCATACTACCTGGTTTTTTGAAACTTTTATTTTGAAAGTAATTGCAGATTATGAGGTGTTTAATGAGGAGTATGATTATTTATTCAATTCCTACTATAATCATATTGGAGAGAGGGTAGGGAGAGGTAAGCGTGGAGATATTACTCGTCCTGGAGTGGAAGATATTCTAGAATACCGATCGTATGTAAATGATCAAATGGTACTGCTAATAGAGCATTGGACCCTGAAACAGTTTGACGAATGGAGACCTATTGTTGAATTAGGATTACAACATGAACAGCAACACCAAGAGTTACTTTGGACGGACTTAAAGTTTATTTTAGGAGTAAGTCCCATGTTTCCGGTTTACTCAAAAGAAAATCCAATTGATAATAAGTGGGAAAAGAATGATATGAATTTTATTTCCATAAAGGAAGGTGTGTATGATATTGGATACCAAGGGGATGAATTTTGTTTTGATAATGAACAAGGGCGGCATAAAGTTTTCTTGCATGATTATAAAATAGCAGATCGGTTAGTGACTAACGAAGAATTTATGGAGTTTGTAGAATCTGGAGGTTACGATGACTTTAATTTATGGCATGATGAAGCGTGGCATTGGATTCAAGATAATAACATTGATTCTCCATTGTATTGGCGTCATATTAATGGTGGCTGGTTTGAATTTACGTTAACTGGTTTGGAGGAAGTGGACCCCCATAAAGCGGCCACACATATTAGTTATTTTGAGGCTTGGGCCTATGCACAATGGAAAGGGATGCGTTTACCCACAGAATTTGAATGGGAGGTTGCCAGTGAAAACTTTGAGTGGGGTCACCGTTGGGAATGGACCAATAGTGCTTACTTGGCTTATCCTGGGTACAAAAAAATGGCAGGCGCCATTGGTGAATACAATGGCAAATTTATGGTAAATCAAATGGTACTTAGAGGATGTTCGGTAGCTACACCCGAAGATCATTCTAGAAAAACGTACCGAAATTTCTGGCCAGCCAGTTCAAAAACACAATTTACGGGTATTCGTTTAGCCCAATAAAAAAATACGAACACTACATGATTACAACTACGCAATTATCTCAATTTGCTATAGATACCATGGAAGGTTTAAGGAAACCACAAAAGACCATGATGTCGAAATATTTTTACGATGCCAAAGGAGATGGCATTTTTCAACAAATTATGGCCATGCCCGAGTATTACTTAACGCGTTCGGAAATGGAAATTTTCCAGCACCAAAAAGATGAAATTTTCAGCCAAGTATGCCCTAAAGGATTACCTTTTAATTTGATTGAATTAGGAGCTGGGGACGGTTCTAAAACTAAAGTGTTGTTGAAACATTTTTTGAAAATGGGAATTGATTTCACTTATTACCCGGTGGATATATCCCAAAACATTTTGAAAGAGCTGGTAGCGATGTTAAAAGAAGAAATTCCGGAATTGGATGTGCGTCCGCTACATATGGATTATTTTGAGGCCCTGAAACATATGGAACAATTTACGGGACGTAAAAATGTAACCATGTTCTTAGGTTCCAATATTGGAAATTTTAGTGAAGAGCGCTTAGAGGAGTTTTTGATCAAATTACAAGGCTATTTTAAACCCAATGATAAATTACTTTTGGGAGTAGATTTAAAAAAAGATCCTGATATTATCCTCAATGCCTATAACGATAAACCTGGAATTACGGCTTCGTTTAATATGAACTTGTTGGATAGAATGAACAATGAATTGGGTGCTGATTTCGACTTGCATGGCTTTAAGCATTACGCCATGTATGAGCCCGTAACCGGTGAAGCGCGTAGTTATTTGGTTTCTTTAAAAGAGCAAGTGGTACGGTTGGATGAATTAGATTTTGAAGTTGCCTTTGAAACAGGGGAGTGTATTCATACTGAAATTAGTAAAAAATACTCCGTAAGTAGACTAAAAGAACTATCTGAAAAATGTGGTTTTGTGACCTCTAAAAACTTCTATGACACCAAGGACTATTACGTAAACACTATGTGGGAAGTGCTGTGAAAGTCGGGAGATAGAAATGGTAAAGGCCAATACAGAGGATTGGTGAGGAAAGTGACTAGAATTGAAACTGTTTAGTGAGTGGAGTGGGAAGATTCACCAGCGATTGGAGAATTCAATTAAAAGGGGGTTAAATCTTTAACTATTAAACAAAAAATGCCGCTGAAAGATTAGCGGCATTTTTCGTTTAATTTTTTCGGAGTCTTTCTATCCAACCCCAAATTCTATTTTTTCTTATTTTTTTTAGCCTTCTTTTTACCGGCTTTCTTTTTTCTGAAGGCTTCTACCTCTTCAATTTCTTGCATCATGGAAGCAATGGAATCTGCTTGTTCGCTAGAAGAAAACATGATGTCATGATAATCATCTTTAGAGATGTCTAGTACCTTAATTTTTTTGGTAACAAACTCCTCGATTTTAGAAAGCATTTCTTTTTCCGATTCGCTACAAAATGAAAGGGCAATACCTTTCTTTTTTCCCCTACCGGTTCTACCAATACGGTGAACATATGTTTCTGGGTGTTCATCTGGTAAATCGTAATTAATCACGAAATCCACATCTGGAATATCAATTCCTCGGGCACTTACATCCGTTGCAATCAAAACACGGTTCTTACCCGTTTTGAAATTATTTAGTACTTTTTCACGATGTTGCTGTACAATATCTCCATGAATAGTTTCGGTATGAATTTCAACACGATCCATGGCACTACGCACGCGTTCTGCTCTCACCTTAGTTCTTACAAAAACCAGAATCTTAGCTTCTTTCTCATCCTTAATAAACTGTTCCAGAAAAAAACGTTTATCGTTCATTTCTATAAATGTAACCGAGTGTTCCACGTTTTTTGAAACCGGATCTTTAGGTGATATTTGAATTCGGATGGGATTGGAAACCAAGGAATGCGCTAATTTTTTAATCTTTTTATTAATAGTAGCGGAGAAGAAAAGTGTTTGATGTTTTCCAGGAAGGTATTTTTTTATGTCTTCGATATCCTTATAAAAACCCAAATCTAACATATGATCGGCTTCATCTAAAATTAAGTAATCCACCCGTCTCAATTGAATATGCAATTGATTAATTAAATCAAACATTCTTCCTGGTGTGGCGACTAAAACATCCACTCCTTTTTCTAACTTTTTGATTTGTGGGTCCTGTTCTACACCCCCATAAACTGCCAAAGTTTTTACTTGGGTTTTCTTTCCAATGGTATCAAAAACTTCCGCAATTTGAACAACTAATTCGCGAGTAGGAGCCATAACTACACATTTGATTCCATCGATGCGCTGCTTGTTTTTTCTTCGTTGTATCATTTCCAGAATAGGAATGACGAATGCGGCAGTTTTACCTGTACCGGTTTGTGCAATAGCCAAAACATCTTCGCCTCTTAAAATAGGTGAAATAGCTTTGTACTGGATATCTGTAGGACGTTTGTAATCTAATTTACGAAGTTGTTCCTTAATCCGCTCGGTAATATGGTAATCGTCAAATTTCATGCGGCAAAGATAGAACCCAAAATCTTTTTAATAACCAAGGGGTAGTGGATATGTTACTAGAAGGTTTTGAATTGAACCTTACGTCTTTTCTCTACAATATAGAAAGACATATACATCCCATCTTGCGTGGATTTCAAGGTCAAGGGGATATTGTTTTTAGAAAGCTTATAGGTGTCTCCTAATATGGATTCGTCCATAGTTAAAGTATACGCTCCATTAGGAAGGTAAAATTCAAAATGTCCGTCAATATCCGTTAGTGTATTGTAAGTTCGACCTCCAGTTGCCGATATTTTTATCCGCGACATATCAAATGTTTTATCCTTATCAGCGATGGCAATTTTTTGACGATCCAGAATTACATCTCCATAAACTTTTACACCTCTCATAAATGGAATTAAAATTTGACCACTATTTAAAATAGTAATAGAATCCTCTAACTCAGGAAACCAACCTTCCATTTTTTCTAAAGCAATAATAGAAATAGGATATGTTCCAATTGGCATATTTGCTAATTCCGCTTTTCCTTTTGCATTGGTAATAATTTCATTACCATCCACTCGTACAATAATGTTTTCCATGACAGGTTCATCATTATCTTTCATGTGGTTACCATTTACATCGTAAAATACAATAACCGTATTGCTCGCATGACGTTTCTTTGCATATGGAATAGGAATCCCAAATTCTTTGCGAATACTTACGTTAATATTTACATTACTATTGGTGTTCGCAGCTGTATTAATAGATTCACCCGTGAAGTTATTAGCTTCGTAAATAGATCCATAATTGCTGGTAGAATAACTGAAGTTAGCTTCCAAACCATATCTCCATCCCGAATTAGTGAAATAATACATTTTTGGATAACACCCTATATTATGACCATTAAAGCGATTATTATAACTATAGGTAAAGGAGTTCTCCATTAAATAATGCGGGTTTTTAAAAAGGTATTGATTTTGAATTGAAACTCTAAATGATTGAGGAGTAACACCTTCTCGTTGCATGTTGACTAAGGCATTTGTAGATAAAGCACCGTAGTTATACTTCATACTCAAGTTCCAAACTCTAAATCGTAAAATACTAGATAATTCTAAAGTGAAATAATCTGATTTTACAGGAATATCTAGCGGATTATTGTAGGCCGCTTTTACGAAAAAGGAAGAAAGGAAGTTCTTTCTGAAATCGAAGTTTGAAAATCTGAAAGTGGCTCCACGAGAGTGTACTCTATTGGCCGAGTAATCGGAGATGTTATAGAATATTCCGGGTTGAATTACACCTAGAGTGGTGGACTTACTCATCACGATATTGTTAAATAACATCTTTTGAGTATATCCGAAATTATTTCCATTGGTTTTAAACGACTCCATGTTTTGGTAGTTGTTGTTTACGTAAACATCTAACCCGGGTTTAATCGAAATGGTAGTTCTATGGTTTCCACTAATACGTTTAAATCCTCCATAGCTAAATTTTGGATCATTATATTGAGCGCTAACTCTTGTTTTTATTTTTTTCTTAAAATATATGGTAGAAACATTTCCACTAATAAGATAGCCTTGAACCGTTAGTTCCCGTCCAGTAGTATTTGATGTCCTATTGGAACCAGCCACCATAAAATTGAAAAAATATTTTCTTTTAATGTTAAAAGAAGGACTCAACGTAGCTACATCAATAGTCGTATTGTTTTTGTTGTTGATCCCTCTTCCTATTTTTCCTGATATTTTAAAATCTTCACTCAATTTGTAAGAATGACCTAATCCAAAAGATTCTGTATTTGATTTTTTGAATAGACTTGGGCTACGTACATAGAATGCCGAAGTTTTTTGATTTACAGCATATTTATGAGAAACCTTTATTCCTTGACCAGCGTTGTAAACTCCTATTAGGTTCCCACTAACTTGTCCGATTTCAATCGTTGATTTCTGATTGAAATAACCAATGTACCAAGGTACCGATTTAAGTAAATCATCGTTCCAATAGGCTTGTGAATAGTTTAATTGCGTGAAATATGCAATACTCGAGTTTTTATCAATTTGTTTATATCCACGCATATTTATAGACATAAAAGTAAAGTCAGATAATACATTTTGAATATTTGCTTCTACCGTTAATGGTAAATTTGGATATCCAAAAGGGGATACCTTCAGGCTATTCGGTAATTTAATTAAATCGAGTTTATTGGTTTTTTTATAGATATCTGAACCTAATCCTTTGGGTTCTTTCGAATTAATATAAAGGGTATTCTTTTTCATCGTCAAGTTCGCATTCGGATTATGGTTTTGAATGGAAACTTTACGAAAATTTCTTTGATTTAAACCCGTAACAGATGCTCTAAATGCGAGAGTAGTATCGTGTCCAGCAAGTAAGGTGATGGTTTTTGATTTGTTTTTCAATACATTGTCATTCGTATCCTTTAAAATTAAACCTTCTGTGGTACGTTGATCAATTAAAATGTCTTGACTAAAATTCCCGGTATTGATAATATTGTAATTAAAATCTTTTTCCTGTTCATCATTTTTAAAATAGATACGCGTACCTTCTTGAATCGCTGCTTCCCAAGTAACTACTTTTTTCGTGAATAGAGAAAAGTAACCGCTTGCGATTTGTTCATCTTCTTGATTTATTAAAAAGGTGTTTATGATGATCTCCGTATTACTATTCATCATCTTTTTTGGAATAAGAATAAGAGGAATGAATATTTTTTCTTCGGGTTGAAGTTTATAAGCTTTATTATCGGTTAGATTCATCCATCCCGAAGGAAACAGGATATCTACCATGAAAATTTGTTCTTCGGTCGTTTTGTTGAGTATCGTTAAAACGTTAGAAATAATTTCCCCTTTTTTTAATTCAATCGCTGTATCACTGAAAAAAATGTTGACTTGATTGGGAATGAATTCTTGTACAGGTTTAATGCTATTTGACGTATCTGATAATGTGGTGTCTATTGTGGCGGTGGAAGTGTCTCCATCAATGGCCACAAGGGAGTCTCCATTAATACCTTTAACTTGCGTAAACGCAAAAGAGGTACAAAAAAGCAATAACAAAATTGTTAGTGTTTTTGGCAGGATAGAACGATATGTGTGGTGAGGAAACATTGGTGCTTAGAGGTTCTCTTCTAGTCTAAATTTGATGTTTAATTGAAAAATTCCAGGATTAAAATCGTATCCTGGTTTTACTCTAATGTCAATAGTGAAATTGAATTCATCATAGTTTGTGAGGTAGGAACCGGGGCCGTTTGTATTTAGTGTACAAGTTCCGGATGGCGTTACAGGTAACATGGGAGCAATAATGTCAAGGATGTCCATGTGGTTATTGAAAGTACTATAAAATCCATCCATGGGTGAAGTTCCGCAGTTGTTCCTTACTCGTATTTCAAGTGCATCTACTGTTGGATTTTGTCCTCCTCCTGTACCATACAAATTAAGTTCTTCCCATTCATCTGCTGGTGTGCCAGCGGATGGGTTGTTTTCTATAGTCATGATTAGACTCCAAGAACATAAAGGATCTATAACCGCTTTATTTTCAACTCGAACTTTAATTTTTGCAACACCATTAATCGTAAATCCTCCCGTGTATCTGGAAAAAGAATCGAACGTTAACAAGGAGTTAACAGAAGTGTTTTGCTCTATTTCAACTAACCCACAATGTATTTGACTATGGGCTGGTTTAAACAGAAATAGTAATGAAATTACTGTGAAGAATAATGTTTTTACGTGGGGAATGGTGTGCATTATATCTGTTTTAATAAAGGAAGTAACTTCTTAAGTTACTTCCTTTTAATTTTAAATGCGATCTATTGATCTTCTAACAAAATGTACTGAACGTACATTGTGTAAACACCTGGCTCAGCATAAGCACCTGCGTTTAAAGAAGCAGTAACTAAATCTTCAGATGTTCCACCATCAGCGTTGTGTGCCATTGGGAAAATTGCAGGTAAACCTGGCAAAATTCTGTAATCAATTACATAGTAAAAGTCAGATGTGATACCGTTTTGGTTCATATAAGACCCACCTTGCATAAAATCGTTACCAGCGATACCAGAAACACCTTTATGTCCAGCGATGTATTTGTCATCTGTAGAAGGTGCAGTGTTTGTTCCTGCATTCACGTATAAACTGTTTTGTGCAGAAGGAATAGAAGAAGGAGAGAATGCTGCTGAATAATCAGAGAATGTTCCTGCTGATGCTGCAGCACCACTGTTTGCTTGAGATTGACGTAATTCTAATAAACTTAATGGTAAATCTTCGATTGCATTAATGTTTGAATTTCCGTAATCAATTTGTTGATCCCAAAAAGTAGGTCCGTTTGTTCCAGTTGATCTTCCAACTGCATATAAATCCCAAGATACAGTAGAACTTACTTTTAAAACTGTTGCACCATAATGGGTAATCCCTGCGTAATACTCATCGATATCGTCAAATACAAATTCGATTTGGTCTGGAGTGGTCATATCCAATTGTAATACTGGTTGTAGATCCAGTGTTACTGTTACATCTTTTTCATCAATTAACTGTGCGTTTACAGTTGTCATTCCTGCGATCATCATCGCTGCTGTTAGTAAGCTTACTTTTTTCATAATAATTAGTGATTATTGGTTAGTAAAAATTTTTATTTATTTTATTGTTATTTGCATTTTTGCGGCTTGAATCTCTTCAGATCCTTCATAGTCAAAAACTCCGATTGCCGTATAGTCCCCAGGTACCATTGCTGGCATTTTGAAAACAAAGTCTCTTATTAACCCAGGTACAATGGTGAATTTTTTTACTGTTAACCTGGTTTTTGAACCCGTTGCATTGTTAGTCATATCAATATATGAGGTACAATATGCAATTCCATTACCTTTATTTTCAGCCTCTAAATAGATGATGTTTTCATCATTTACAATTTCCATTTTAAAACCGGTCATTTCAACGTTATCTGTTTTAACTGTAGGTGGATTCTGGTATACAAATACTCCGAAAGCAAATGTGGGTACAACTCCTAATGCCACCGTTCCTGAACCCTTCTTTGCGGGTTCTAATTGCTTTCTAGCTTCCGCCTGTTCAATCATAATAATGGACCATGCTGCGCGATTACCGGATTCATCGTTTGGAATGGCTACGGTAAAGGAAATTTCTTTTTTCTCTCCTGCCTTTAACTCAAAAAAGGTGGGGGTAACATTCATCCATTGTGACAGGGAAAAATCTCCAGTTCCAACAGGTAGGAAAGAACTTTTTCCTTTTCCGTTCATATTGAAGTCATACATATTGACTTTAAATTCCTTACTGGATTCCGTGTCATTGTACATTTTAATTTTATAGGTTTTTGATTCACCTGGTTTTAAATTTAAATGAAAGTGAGCTGGACTTACAGAAATTCCTTTGGTGTCCACTTCTTTATCTGTGTCGTTGGAATCTGTAGCGATGGTTTCAATTTTCAAGTTGGTTATTTGGTAACCAGAAGCGAAAGCGAATGAGATCATCATTGTTGCTAGTAGAGAGAGTGATAATTTTTTTAACATTTTTCTTTAACTTTTTAGTTTAATATTCGAAGCGTTTGGGGAAGTGCTTCATTTCGATGGGGCAAACATAGACGGTAGGGTATGTTTAAGTGTTTACGCAAAATTTTAATCTCTTTAAATATAGATTCACCAAAACATCTACTGAATTTGATATTGTTTTGACTTCTGGGTTATGGTTAATGTTCTTGACCATAGGGTTAAAAAATCGCGTTTACACCTTTATTATATAGAGAGAAATGAGGGTCAATAAAATTATGTTGACCCGTCTTAAACAATTGGATGGGGATAACTGTCAGGGTAGTTGGAAGTAAATAGCTATTTATTCAATTAAACTTTGCGCCTGCGAAAAATAAATGAGGGCTGTGACTAAGAGATTGATAATGTTGCTATTGGGTGTTTTCCTTTTAGATGGTGGATGGGCTCAACAAGTGGACAGTACCCAGACAATAGTACATGAATGGCCATATATTAAGGATGTGTCCAATAACGTGATGTTTAATGTACGAGCGATCATGCGTTCGTATGATTTAAATATTCGGCATGTAGATTCAGGTAACGAATTGCATATTTCACCCTTAGGGCAAATGAACTTGGGTTTGGGGATTAATTTCAAATGGATTGGAATTGCATACAACTTTGGGCTGCCATCCTTGGATCAACATATTAGGAAGTATGGAGAAACTAAAAAACAAGACCTGCATATTGGGATGTATGGAAATCGGGCATCGGGCTTTATTAATTTACAGCGATACAAAGGTTTTCATTTGAGTAATTATACCGATACCCTATCAGGTAATCAAGTTAAACTGCCCTCATTGGAGATGTATTCCATTAATTTCTCTGGTTTATATTTTCTGAATCACGATAAATTTTCTTTTAAGGCCGCTTATGTTCGGAATGCAATTCAGAAGAAAAGCGCAGGTAGTTTAGGGGTCGGGGCCTACCTAACGTTTGATTCCTCTACATCTGATGGCGTAATGGGTGGGTCTGAAATACCAGATAGTATTCAAAATCAATTTGAATTTTCAGCTATTTGGTCTCGAACTTTTGGAGTCTCTATAGGATATACCTATACCTGGGTAATTGGAAATGGTTTTTTCGTGAATGGAACCTGTGTTCCGGGAATAGGAGCAAAAAAGATCCGGTTAACACTTAGTGATAAAATGGCCGAATTGGAAGCCGGAATATCCTTTCGATTGGAAGCCAATGTAGCGATGGGATACGAGGCTGATAATTGGTTAGCAGGCCTTACCGCATCTACCTTAAATCAGTTTTACGAAATTGAAGGTTTAGTGGTTTCACCGACTTCAACGAGTGTGAAATTTTTTGTCGCTAAAAGGTTTTCCATCCCTAAAAGAACGAAAAATAAAGGTTAGCAGTGTTCCTTTTCTTGGGTGTCATTTACGGGCCAAATAAAAGCAGATTCTTGTTTTTTCCATTCTAGTTTTTCATAAAACGCATGTTTTCCAGGTGCTGCAGTAAGGGTGATAAATAGGAAACCATCCAAACGATTCCTTAAATTATTCACTATATGGGTGCCATATCCTTTACTTTGATACGTAGGGGTAATGGCTACATCGCAAATAGTGGCATAATATTTACCATCGTCAAAGGTTCTTCCAAAACCAATGATTTGTCCCTTATCATAAAGGATACACGTAAAGGTACTTTTGTCAAAGGACGACTGGATGTCTTGAGGGTGCCGTTCTCCCCAGTTTACGAGTTTGAAAATTTTTGCAATTTGGTGGTAATTTTCGATAGTTAATATCGGATTTTCTTTAACAATCATAATTTATGGAATAGGTGGTGCTTAACGGTAGATTCCCATTCGGATTGCAGGATACTGAAAATTATACTATCGCGTCTTCCGGTCTTGCTTTTACAGTTGCTTCTTAATACTCCTTCTTGGATACATCCAATACTTTGCATCGCAAAAATGCTTTGGTCATTGTTGGCGTCTGCTCTAAATTCGACCCGTTTCATATCCAGTTTTTCAAAGGCAAAATGAAGTAATAGATATTTACACGCCTTATTTATTCCTGTACCCTGAAATTTCTGACCATACCAAGTATAGCCTAGTTGTATCGTTTGTTGATGGGGTTGAATATCGTAAAATCGGGTAGATCCTACTATGGTGTTTTCTTTTTTATCAAAAACCACGAACGGATAGGAGGTTCCCATTTTTCGTTCCATTAGGGCTTTGTCTATGTAAGTCACTAAGTTTTTTTTGCCATTTGCGGGTATCAGCGAATAATTCCATAATTCGGGCTCCTGAAGGGAAAACGGCAGTAAATCTTCCAAATGGTCTTTTACCAAAGGAATAAGGCGCACCCGTTCGTCTTCTAAAATGTATTCTTTATCTGTTTCCATTTAAGTCCGGGTCATTTTTTCGAATACCCAAGCGGGTCCAATCAAAAGAAACTGAATATCTTTCAGAAAAGAAGGTTTTTTACCTTCCACCTTATGACCGTAAAACTGTCCTATCCAGGCCATAACAAAAATGATTAGACTACTCATAAATAGGGGTGCCATGTTGCTTAGATAATAGGTGCCATACAAGCATAAAATAGAGAATACGAACATAAGAGTGAATGTCTTGAAACTGAGTCGAGCATAGAAAATTAATAAAACAAGAAGGGTAAGTGCGGCCCAATTTCCAAATATAGGATGGTGAAAATGCAAGGTGTTTTGGATGAAACTATTGGGAATACTAACCAATAGACCCACCATACTAAAGAAAATGGCCGGTACACAGATATAATGAATTTTTTGATTGACTTTGTTCTGGTGGCTTTCCGCATATTCAGCAAACCAAGTTTCTTGTGCTTTCATGGGTACTAAAATAAGTATTAATACACCCAAAGGGAAGTGCAATTACGGTTAAGTATTTTTAACTACCAAAATGGGATGAAATACGTATTTTCGCAATTGGCTTACCAAAAAGGTGCTCATCTAAAGAATGACTGTAAAGGTTGAACCTTTTGATTTGGACTCGTTGGTGTTTAAATTGATACGGACCATTTTTTATTAGGAATGCTAAATAGAGTACAACATATTGTCCAGAAGTTTGATCATATTTTACTTTTGGGAGCCTTGGTTTCCATGATCGCTAGCCCTATATGGGAAGCTGTCTTTACAGGAGGTGTCTTGTGGAGTAAGTTGAGTATCATCATTGTTTTGATTTCAGGATTAAGTATAACCTACACACATAATCGAAGTGGTAATTACGTTTTTCAAATAATTGGAATGGGGGTGATCATTGTTACCTTTTTAAGTTCCTTTATTGGATTTGGACCTAAATTCCAGATTTTAGCGAATTACCTGCAAGTGGGATATTTTTTATATCTGGCTATTACTACGCTGCAAATAATTATCCGATCTAGAAGGGTTACCTCCGAGGTGGTCATCAACTCCATATCTGGGTATTTTTTAATTGGACTAGGTTGGTCTATTGCCATTAGTATGTGGGTGACTTATTTTCCGGAGTCGTTTAGCTTTACCAAAACATTGGATGACGGTTTTTATAACGCCTTTTACTTTTCTTTTGTGACCATGACTACTTTAGGTTATGGTGATATTCTGCCTTTAACTTCCGCTGCAAAGGCCTTAAGTATTTTAATTTCTATTTCTGGAGCATTCTATACGACTATTGTATTAGGAATGATTGTAGGGAAATATATTTCAACTCAAAGTCAAAATTTTAATTCATAATGAGTTTCGCAAAATGGATAGGTGGTAGTATTGGATGGTCCATTGGTGGACCCATTGGTGCTATTGCTGGATTTGCTCTTGGAGCGTTATTAGATAACTCTTTTTCAGATCCTAAAGAAAAACAACGGGTGTATGAAGATGCACAACAAAACCAGCAAACCAAACCCGGTGATTTTGGGATGAGCTTGGTAATTTTATCCGCAGCAGTGATGAATGCAGATAATAAGATTATGAAATCGGAATTGGATTTTGTAAAATCGTATTTGATTCAACAATTTGGTGCTGCGCATGCCCAAGAGCTTATCATGGCTTTAAAGGAGGTGGTAAAAACACAAGTACCCATTCGGCAAGTTTGTTTACAGATTCGTTCGCATATGAGTCATCCTATGAGATTGCAGTTGATCCATTATTTGTTTGGTGTGGGGTTTGCAGATGGCGTATTAAGCCGAATTGAATTGAATACTTTAAACGCTGTGGCTCGATACATGGGCATTTCTCAAAAAGACTTCTATTCTATTCATGCCATGTTTGGCGGGCAACAATCTCAAGGGGACGGAACTCGTTTTTCGAGTTCTTCTTTAGGTATTGATCAATCGTATCAAATTTTAGAAATTGATAATCGGGTAAATGATGGGGACGTAAAAAAAGCGTATCGTAAAATGGCTAAAAAATACCACCCGGATAAGGTAGCTGCTTTAGGCCCCGAATTTCAAAAAGCTGCCAAAGAGAAATTTCAAAAGGTGCAACAAGCCTACGAAGAAGTAAAGAAACGTAGAGGAATAAGCTGAAAAAGCACCTTAAATTCAAATGAATGTTAAATAATAGGGGCGAATCGCTTTAACATTTAGTTAAAAAAACTAAATTCGCAGCTCTTTAAGAAATACAATAACTAATAAAATAAGGATGAATTTAAAAGGATTTGCAATTGCCTTAGCTGCTGGAGCTGTGGTGTTTACTGGATGTGAAAATGCGGGTGGAAATGCCGCTTCAAAAGAAGTTGTTTTAGCTAACAAACAAGATACCGTGGCTTATTTTATGGGCATGATGACAGGTAAACAATTAAAAGATGCCTTCAATTTTGAAGTCTTAGATGAAAATATTGTTTCTGCGGGTACCAAAGCTGGTTTTGCAGATGATTCAACGGCATTATTTACGCAAGATGAGGTAGGTCCTATTGTTCAAGCTTACTTTCAAGAAATGCAAGCTGAAAAAGTAAAGTCCCAATATGGTGACCAACAAAAAGAAGGGGAGAAATTCCTAAGCGATATGGAAGCTAAAGATGGTGTTATGTCTACTGGAACTGGTTTATTATATGAAGTAGTTACAGAAGGTAGCGGAAATCATCCGGCTGTAACGGATAAAGTAACGGTACATTATACAGGTAAATTAATTAATGGGAAGGTATTTGATTCTTCTGTTGAAAGAGGAGAGCCATCTACATTTGGATTAAACCAAGTGATTCCAGGATGGACGGAAGGTCTTCAATTAATGACTCCGGGTTCAAAATATACGTTTTACATTCCTCATTATTTAGCTTATGGTGAGCAAGGTGCAGGTCAAAATATTCCTCCTTTCTCCTCTCTTATCTTTGAGGTAGAGTTGATTTCTGTAGCTCAATAATTTATTCGTATGAAAATAATTTTAAAATCAATTTTACTCGTATTTGCTTTGTTGGCGGTAACTTCAACCTATGCACAAAAGGGTAAAAAGAAAAAGAAAGGTAAAAAAGGCCAAGTAGAAAAGATGGAATTAAACATGAACGATACCATGACTAAAGTGAGTTATTCTTTAGGAATGAACATTATTGCGAACCTTAAACAACAAGGTTTAGATACGTTAGATCAAGCAGCATTTGCGGAAGGAATGAAAGCTGCATTAGCAGGCGATTCTACTTTGGTAAGTGAAGAAGAATCAAATAATATTTTGAAAGCGTATTTCGAGCAAATGCAAGAAGAAAAAACAAAAATGGCAGCAAAAGAAGGAGAAGCATTTTTAGCTAAAAATGCAAAAAAAGAAGGCGTAACTACTACTACTTCAGGTTTACAATACGAAGTAATGACAGCTGGTGAAGGGGCTAAACCTCTAGCAACCGATCAAGTTACTGTACATTATACAGGTACCACCATTGAAGGTAAAGTATTTGATAGTTCAGTAGAAAGAGGTCAACCCGCAACGTTTGGATTAAACCAAGTAATTGCAGGTTGGACCGAAGGGGTTCAGTTAATGTCAGTGGGTGCAAAATATAAATTTTACATTCCATATAACTTAGCATATGGTGAGCGTGGTGCAGGTGCAGATATCGCTCCATTTGCAGCTTTAATCTTTGAAGTTGAGTTGATCAAAATCAACTAAGCAATCGGTTACAATTTTTTAAAAGCCTCTCCATTTGGAGAGGCTTTTTTTATGGAAAATATTTCATATTATAAAAAATGAATTTGAAATCCCGTTACTTCCCAAAACGGGTAGTGTGTGTCATTATGGCTTTAATGGTAGGGTGGAGAATGATGCTAGGTCTCGTGGTAACAAGATTTCCGACTTGAATTATATGGAAAGATAGTTCCACTGTGTCCAGTTTTAAAGAAGTATAGTTGAGAGTTTGTGGTTTTTTATGTTTAGTTTTTGTTTTGAAATAAAAACATGCTCTTCCTATAGATCGGAAAAGCGGCTATAAGAGGTCCTTTAGCTGCGGTGTATCTATGGTTCGGGAATAATAGTCGTGTAAATCAAGACCAGCGAATAATGTTTTTACTGCCTGAAGTTCATTTTTGTTAAAATGAATAGTTAAAAAAGTCACAAAAAAATCCCGTACGAGTCAAAACCAATACGGGATTCAAATTTTAATAAAGGAGCTTATTTAGCCGCTTCAAATCTTTTAGAAACTTCTGTCCAGTTAATCACGTTAAAAAAGTTCGTTAAATATTCTGGTCTTCTGTTTTGGTATTTTAGGTAGTAAGCATGTTCCCATACATCTACACATAAAATTGGTGTTCCTTTCACTTCCGCAATATCCATTACTGGATTATCTTGGTTAGCCGTTGAAGTAACGGCTAAGTTTCCGGTAGCATCTACAATTAACCATGCCCATCCGGAACCAAAACGAGTCGCTGCTGCCGCAGAAAATTCAGTTTTGAAAGCTTCAAATGATCCAAATTTTGCAGTGATATCCTCAGCTAAAGCACCAGTAGGTTCTCCACCACCGTTTGGTGACATTACTTCCCAAAACATACAGTGGTTATAGTATCCACCGCCATTGTTTCTTACCGCACCAGAATGGTTTGAAATGTTGGCCAAAATATCTTCGATAGAAGAGTTAGCTGCATCCGTACCTTCTAAGGCTTTATTTAAGTTATTGGTGTAACCATTGTGATGTAAATCATGATGAATTTCCATGGTTCGTGCATCAATATGTGGCTCTAAACCGTTAAATCCGTAGGTTAAATCTGGTAATGTAAATGACATATATTTTGATTTTATAATGAGTATTAAAAGTGGCGTAAAATTAGACCATATTTTTAGTTTTTGAAGGATGAATTTCAATACAAATCCTTATTGGATTATTTTAAAGATTAATATAGTGAATAACTAGTTTGGACAAATGGATGCAATTCCAAATTTGTCATTTCCTTTAACTATATTAGCAACCGTTTCGAATTTGGGGTAGCTTGAAATTTAGTCAAGCGTAATTATTGATGTGATATGAGGATTTCTGCTAATATAAGTTCAGATTATTTTCTTTCAATTTGTATTGGAATAATCTTTACGGTGTTCATTTCCATGGATGTGCACGCTCAAACCGAGGAGGATATTTTAAATAGTATAGGAAACGAATTGAATGATGAATCGGCTAAGAAAAAAGAAATGGCACGGATCGAAAAGGAATACAAATCCTTAAAATCATCTGCCGATGGGGCTTATTCTTCCAAAAAGTACGAGAAAGCTAAAATAGCGTACAAAAAAATGATCGCCTTAAAACCCGATTCGGATTATGCTTCGGGTAGGTTAGGGCTTATTGATCAAAAAATTGCGCAAGCCAAAGAAGCTGAAATCGAAAAAAAATACAACCTTTTAATCCAGCAAGCGGATGGTTTACTGGCCGCTGAAAAATGGGCCGATGCCACCAGTAAGTATAATGCGGCATTGGGCATTCGTCCGGAGGATGGATATGCGAAAGGTCAAGTAGCTAAAGTATCTAAACTTAAAACAGAAGCGCTAGCTGCTGCTAAAGCAGCAGGATTGCAAAAACAATACGATGATGTATTGGCCACTGCCGAACGTGCGTTGACGGCTAAGAACTGGGATGTGGCTAAATCAAAATTTAATGAAGCGGCTAAGTTGAAACCAAGTGAATCTTATCCGAAAGAAAAAGCGGCCCTAATGGTTAAATTGAAAACAGAAGCCATTGCGAAAGCAAAAAAGGAGAAACTAGAAAAAGATTACCAAACCAAAATAGTTAAAGCAGATCAATTGTTGGCCTCGAAGAATTGGCAAGGAGCCATATTGGAATATGAAGGAGCCAAAGCAATGAAACCTTCGGATTCTTATCCCAGCGATCAAATAAAAAAAGCCAACAATCGTATGGCGGAAGAGATCACCAATAAAAGAAAAGCGGAAGAGCTGGAAACCAATTATCAAAAGCATAAAAAAATCGGAGAAGATGCTTTATCTCAAAAGAATTGGCTCGTTGCTATAGAGGCTTTTACTACGGCAAGTTCTTTAAAACCGACAAGTACTGAAATCAAGAAATTATTAAACCAAGCCAAGAGTGGTAAAAAGACGGCTGATGATTTGGCTTTAAAAGCAAAAGCGGATAAAGAAGCCTCCGAAAAATTACAAAAGCAATTTGATAGTGAAATGGCTAAGGGTGCAGCTGCACTTACGGCCAAGAACTGGGCGGGAGCAAGAGCTGCATTTAACCAAGCAAAATCGTTGAAGCCAGAAGAGTTGGCTCCTGAAAGCCAATTAACCAAATTGGATGGTTTAGTAGCGGCAGAAGAAAAAGAATTGGCCGAAGCGGAAGCTAAGAAAAAAGCGTCTGAAGAGGCAGCTAAAGCCCGCCAAGAAGAGGAAGCGCAATTAGCAGCGGAGAAAAAAGCGGCCGAAGAAGCGAAACTGGTTGAGGATAAAAGATTAGCCGCTGAAGCTGCTGCTGCGGCAGAAGCCAAAAAACAAGCCGATGCAGCGGCCGAACAAGCAAGACTCGAAGAAGAGGCTAAAATTGCCGCTGAAGTGAAAGCCGCTGAAGAAGCACGATTAGCAGAGGCAGCACGTATTGCATCTGAAAATGCAGAAAAAGAAGAGCAGGAAAGACTCGCTGCAGAAGCAACTGAAAAAGCTAAAAAGGAAGACGAAGCTCGGTTGGCTCGGGAGGCAGCAGTGGCAGAAAAAGCTAGATTAGCAGAGGAAGCTGTAGCAGCTGGTGCCTTGGCAGCAAAGCTAAAGCAGAAAGAAGAAGCCGAAAAAGCAGAGCAAGAACGTTTGGCCGCAGAAGCAGCTCAGGCAGAACAAGACCAATTAGCGCAAGACCAACGTAATGCGGAAGAAGCCGAAAAATTGAGGTTAAGTCAAGAAGCGGAACAAAACCAAATTGGATTTGATAAGGCGGTGACGGATTATAAAACCGCTATTAAAAATTCAGAATGGGACCTGGCTTTACGCGCCATTAATTCAGCCCAAACGTTTATTCCGGAAAATGAAGCGTTAGGTAAAATGCAATCAGAATTGGCGGCTTTACAAAAGTCGGAAACGAAAGCTTTAAATGCAGAGAAAGAAAAAGAAGCAAAAGCTTTGGCTCTAGAAAAGCAATATCAAACCTTGGTTATGGCCGGTGATGCTGCTTTGAGTAAGAAGGATTTTGGGACGGCAAAAAAATCATATACGGGTGCTTTAAAGGTAAAAGCAGGGGAGGCATATCCTCAAAGTCAATTGGATGTGGTGCGCGAAATGGAGTTGGCTTCCAATGCTGAGGCGTTGGAAGCCCAGCGAGAAAAGGACCGGGAATACAGTCAGTTAATGGCAAAAGCAGAAGATGCTATGAATGGTCGGGATTGGAGTTCTGCGAAAGAAAATTTTAATAAAGCATTGAAAGTTAAACCTGAAAATAATGGTCCGAAAGAGCGTTTGGCGGCTATGGAGGCATTAATTAAAAAGGAGTCAGAATTGGCCAATGCGGCTGCAGAGTTGGATGCCGATTATTTGGAACGCATGAATAATGGCCAAAAAGCGCTAGATAAACAGAGCTTCGCAGATGCTAAAAGATTCTTTTTTGGTGCTTCAAAATTGAAACCTAAGCAAGAGTTACCGAAGCAGAAATTGGAGGAAACAGAATCTTTATGGGCTGCTCAGGTGGCCAAAGAAAAGCTATTGGCCGCTCAACAAAAATCGGAAGAGTTGGATTCGAATTACAATGGGTTTATTGCTTCTGGTGATAAAGCGTTAGAGAATGAAATGTGGGATGAGGCCATCAAAAGTTATCAAGGAGCTATTGCATTAAAACAAGAGGAAGCCTATCCGAAGCAAAAACTAGTGGAAGCAAAATCCTCTCGGGAACAAGCTTTATCCAAAGCAAATAAGGAACGAGCCGAAGCGGAGGCTTTAGCTATTAAAGCAGAAAAGGAAAGACTTAAAGCCGAAGCTGAAATAGCCGCTAAAGCCGAATTGGACGGAAACTTTGCGGGCTATATGGGAATGGGGGATGGTGCAATGGCGTCTCAGGATTACAAATTGGCGTTTAGAAGTTATTCCAAAGCGTTGGAGTTGAAACCCGAAAATGCAAGTGCACAATCCAAAAGAGATGCGGCAAAAATTAAATTTGATGCATCGGAAGCAGACCGATTGGCTGTTCAGACAGAAAGAAAACGTTTGGCGGCTATTGAATTGGTAAAACGAAAAGAAGTAGCTCGTGTTAAACGCGAAGAATATTTGTCCGAATTAAGAAAAAATTCTCCTTCGGAATTAGCGAAACGATATCCAGATGGTATTACCGAAGAGATCGATACCGAAAATGAAATGATTGTGACTAAAAGTATTATTGTTGAAAATAATGAAGGGCGTTACTTAATCCGATTCGATTACCCTTGGGGCGAACACTTTTATTACCTAGATGGAAAAAACATTAGAGAAGACGCTTACAATTGGAATATTAGAAAATATAAGTTTTAATGAGAGCCCACTATTTATAAAGGAAATGCTTTATTCATTAACCCGTAATCAATGTGATCGGCTTGTGAATGGCAATTAATACATGCCTGGCCTTTATCAGAAGCTTTTACGGCAACGGTTCCATCCGCATCTATATAGCCCCAAACCCATCCATTTGCATCGGCATAAGCGTGATTTGAATCCTTAAACAAAACAGCATAACGTTCAATTACCTCCGTATTAGACATTAGTTCTTTCACGATGGTGGATCCATCTGGGAATTGAGTACCTGGAACAACTAACCCGTTCGAATCTAAAAAAGAGGCTGCCAGCAGATTATATCTCGTTCTAAGTTTAGGGTTACTATGGCCTGAACCGGAACTTTTTGGTAAGGCGGTATCCGAATATTTGTACCAAGAATATCCTTCTGTGTCCATGGCCATTTGATATAAGCTAGCGTCCACATTTTCATTTGCTGATATCTGATCATGCGTACAAGATTCTAACACAGAAATGGAGATTAAGGTAGCGATGATAGCGGAATAAAAAAGTGCGTTGTTCATGGTGTCGTAAATTTGTGACAAGATAACAAAACTTGTATTTAGAAATTTGTCGGCTGTATTCCAATTCCTTTCTTCAGATTAATGGATCATAGGAGGAGTCCCTTATTTACTTACATGAAACATTTACTCGTACTTTTATTGGCTGTTCTCGTAGACACATTTTCTTTTTCGAAATCCGTTACTCCGGTGTACTACTGGGTATTGCTCCTATACCGCCCATGAGGATGTTGGATACTATAGGTCTGAGAGTTTGGGTGTCCCTACAGTTCACGGGCATTAGGTGAGGGGGAAGTTATTGAACTAAAATTTAAAGTGACTCCAAACCCCGGATCTGATTAGCTATTTGTAACTATTGAGGTATCTGAAATGGTGGTGGTTCGAATTATGAACTTAACTGGGAAAGCGGTTTTTACAAATCAAATTTCGGGGCAGATTACTACAGATATCTTCCATCTAAATTCAGGTGCGTCAATGGTGGAATTTACGGGTTCTAAAGATAAAGAAGAACTAAAAATTATTAAACGATAGAAGGCGGTAATACCTTTCACTTTGTTTTGTAAAACTTAACTGGCTGAGTATTTTTGTTCGTGTGAAATTTGCAGATCAACAAACCATTGAGGACCTAGAGTTCGGGGCTATCAAAACCATGTTAGTTAAACTTTGTTTTGGCCCATCGGCCATTTATAGGGTCAACCATTTAACCTCTTTACCGAGTATAAGTGAGGTAGATTTATCTCTTTCCTTGGTTCAAGAATATGTGAATATTCAAGCGGAAGATGCCGTGTTTCCTAGATTGGAATTCACAGAACTGACCAAAGAATTGATTTTTCTTCGGAAAAAGGGAAGTCAATTAACCTTGGATAGTTTTGTTGCGCTTTTAGAGGCCAGCCGCATAGCAAATGCCTTGGTGAAGTTTATTAAACCATTTGAACAGGAATATCCTAATTTATTTGGTCTGATACAGCATACCTATTATTCCAAAGAGGTAATTCAACCGATTGAAAAAGTACTCGATGCAAAATTTCAAGTGAAAGATGATGCTTCGCCTAAATTGTTTGATATCCGGATGGATATTCGTTCCATTCGTCAAAAAATAAATTCCAACTTTGATCGCATTTTAAAACGTTTACAAGGAACAGGTGTATTAGCCGATACTTCGGAGTCTTTTGTGAAAGGGAAGCGTGTTTTGGCCGTTAGTGCAAGTCACAAACGGAGTATACCCGGTGGTATTGTAGGAAGTTCCAATAACGGACATGTCGCTTATATTGAACCAAAATCCAATCAGCCCTTACACAATGAACTGGAGCAGTTAATTGAAGATGAACGGCTAGAAATAATTCGGATTTTCAGAGAATTAACCCATGAGTTAAGTCAACATACTGAGCTCATTGAAACGTATCAATTTCTTTTAACAGAATTAGATTTTATTCAGGCCAAAGGTCGTTTGGGGCAGCGAATGAAGGCTTTAAAACCTCATATTGACCCTAAGGAAACGCTTATTGATATAATTGACGCGAATCATCCGTTGTTGTTGTTGGCTAATATGGAAGCCCGTAAACCTACTTTTCCACAATCGTTACGCATGGATAAGTTTAGCAGGATGATGGTTATTTCGGGTCCGAATGCCGGTGGGAAGTCCATTACATTGAAAACCGTTGGTTTATTGCAAATTATGTTTCAATGTGGGCTATTAGTGCCTGTAGATCCTCGTTCCAAGATGGGGTGGTTCACTACTATTCTGACGGATATTGGAGACAATCAATCCATCGAAAACGAATTAAGTACCTATAGTTACCGCTTGCAACGAATGAAATATTTCTTGGATGTTGCGAATAAGAAAACCCTTCTTTTACTGGATGAATTTGGGACCGGTTCAGATCCTGAATTAGGTGGTGCGTTGGCAGAGGTATTCTTTGAAAACCTATATAATAAAAAATGTTTTGGTGTCATCACTACCCATTATGCCAATATCAAATTAAAAGCCTCTCGTTTACGGAATGCCGTGAATGCAAGCATGCTTTTTGACCGAGAGTCGTTAGCTCCGATGTTTGAGTTATCTGTTGGACAACCCGGCTCTTCGTTTACATTTGAAGTGGCCCAAACCAATGGGATTTCTATTGACTTGATTGAAGATGCCAAAAAATTACTGGATGTAAAACGGGTAGAGATGGATAATCTTATTGCCGAGTTACAAAAAGAAAAATCATCCATTACAAAGCTAAATGATTCGAATATAAAAGCGGAACGAAAGGCGACCGAAACACAATCCTATTACGAAGATTTACAACATCATGTAAATCAACAAATCCAAAAGAATCAACTTTTATTGGAGCAAAACAATAAATACATTAGTTGGGGTAAAAAATTAGAGCAGTTAATCAATAGCATGAAAGGGACTAAAGCTTCTCAACCGTATATGGAAGAAGTAAGAAAGTACTTGATTATTGAAAAAACCAAATTATTTGAAAGCAAAAGGAAGGCACAACTAAAAAAGGAAGTGAAAAAAGACTTCAAACCGAAAGTTAAACCCCGTAAAAAAGAACCTGCACAGGTTATTAAACCTGTTTTAGTAGGAGGGAAGGTGAAATTACTGACCGGAACAGAAATAGGGGAAGTATTAGATATCTCGGGAAAGAATGTCACCGTATTATTCGGTAACTTTCAAACCAAAACCAAGATCGATAAACTAGAAGGAGTATAAATTAACGCTCGTTAATCTTTGACCAGTTTTGCGTATTAGAAGGGTAAATCTTATCTAATAGCTTTACTACTTTTTTCTTTTCATCTTCGGGCGATTCCTTGAAAATACCGACAATTTCACTAGATTTTGCATTAAAGAAGATTTGAATATTCACGGCATCCGGAATGTCTTCATACACCGTCTCTAGAAGTTCTAATGCTTCTAGTATTTTTTTTCGGCCTTCTGTCGGAGTATCGTACATTTTATCGAGTCCCTTTCTATGGTACATGTACAAGCATTTATTAATGTTCTCATACCGAGGTTGAATTAAATTTTGAACGATCCAATACCTGTTTTTATCATCGTCTAAAGCTTTCCAACCTCCGTAAGCCGTATTTTGATTTTGATTCGCAATACTCATGGCAATATCCAAATATTCTTTCCCTCCAAATGGGCTAAATGTTTCATAATCGTAACCAATAACTAGATATACATAATAGGCTAACATGGCCGTTAGATTGTTATCTGCCGAATTCTGTACGTTAAAGTTTAATACATCTCCTTGCGCAAAATTGAAGTCAAATTTATCATCCTTGTAGCTAATAACTGCCGAGTTATATCCGGAGTTAAAAACCGGTCTTACGGACTGAATACTCAAGCTCGCTTTAAATCCTCCCGAACCATTCGCATCCTTGAAGTTAATAAGCATGGAAAACTCAATTTTCTCGTCATCTTTAATAATTGCGTTGGTCCATTTGGTTTGATTAAGGAATTCTCTGACCTGCGTTTCAAAATCACTAATGACTCCTAATTGTAAAGATCCACCCGAAACTTGCTCTGTGTTTACCGTAAGATTACAATTCACCTCTTGAGCCGTAACTTGAAAGGCTATTAGAAAAAATAGAAAAAGAAATAATTTAGTCATTATAATTTTTGGATCGCATTAATAATATCAATTGCCACTTCCGACTTGCTCTTTAACTCAAATTCCGTCAAATTATTCTTGGCGTCTATCAAAGTTATTTTATTCGTGTCGTACCCAAATCCAGCGCCTTTATCTTGTAGGGAGTTTAAGACGACTAGGTCTAGGTTTTTACTGGAAATTTTCTTGGTCGCATTGGCTACTTCATCATTGGTTTCTAAGGCAAAACCAATCAATTTCTGAGTCGACTTTAACGAACCTAAATGTTTTAGGATATCCCGTGTAGGTTTTAGTTCGATGTTAAAATCGTTGGCTTTTTTCTTGATTTTTCTATCCGCTACATGAGAAGGAGTATAATCTGCTACTGCAGCTGCTAAAACGGCTACTTGCGAATTATTAAAAAGTGGAACCGTGGCATCAAACATATCCTGCGCACTTTGTACAAATACTTGATTTACGTTTTCATGATTCACCCTGGGGGTTCCAGGACCCGAAATTAAATGGACCTGTGCTCCTTTATCAGCAGCAGCTAAGGCCAAGGCAACACCCATTTTACCCGAAGAATGATTTCCTATAAAACGAACCGGATCAATAGGTTCAAAGGTAGGTCCTGCAGTAATTAACCAATTCTGGTCTACCAAGGGTTTAGTATTTCCGAAATACTTTTCAAAAAATACTTGAATGTTTTCAGGTTCGGCCATACGTCCTTTTCCTACCAAACCACTGGCTAATTCGCCAAATTCTGAATCAATAAATAGATGCCCTCTATCTTTTAATTCCGTCATGTTTTTCTGGGTACTTGGATGATCGTACATGTCCAAGTCCATAGCCGGACAAATAACCACCGGACAACGAGCAGATAAATAAACGGCTTGTAAAAAATTGTCGGTTATGCCGGTATTCATTTTTGCCAAAGTATTTGCGGTAGCAGGTGCTATTAGCATTACATCAGCCCACAAACCTAGATCTACATGGTTGTTCCATGTGCCTTGGGTTTTGTCGCCCACATAAGTACTATATACTTTGTTTTTGGATAGGGTAGCCAATGTTAATGGACTAATAAATTCAGTGGCCGAAGGAGTCATAATAACTCGAACCTCCGCTCCTGATTTTACAAAATTCCGTATAACAAAAGCGGCCTTGTAGGCCGCTATGCTCCCGGAAACTCCGAGTAGTATTTTTTTGCCTTCCATAAAGGCGTAAATTTAGTTAATTATTCAGTTTCACCTTCCTCGTTGGTAGGATTACGGTAATAAATCTGATCATTTTCAAATTCAACCATTGCCAAAGCTAATGGTTTAGGTAATTTTTCGTAATACTTAGAAATTTCAATTTGCTCTCTGTTTTCAAAGATTTCCTCTAAGTTATCAGAACTAGAAGCAAACTCACTTAATTTGGCGTTCAATTCCTCTTTGATATCTCTACCAATTTGGTCCGCACGCTTAGAAATAATAGCAAGGCTTTCGTATAAGTTTCCTACTTTATCACCTAAATCGCCCGAATTTCGAGTAATCGTAGTATCTGGAGCATCCGATTTTTTATATGTCATTTCTATTTGTTTTCAATTTTTTCTTTTAGTTTTTCCAGTCTGCTGTACATTTCTTGGGCTGTACCCATATGTTCACTACTAGGAAACCGATCTGCAAAATTAACATAAGCTTTGAAAGCTTTGTTAATTCTTACCACCTTTTTTTCATGTACACTCTTGATGGCAAGTAAATAATAGGAATCATAGATGTTAAAAAGAATTTCCTCCCGATACTTACTATCCGGGAAATCCTTTAAAATGTTTTCGTAGGTGATTACCGCACTGGTAAAATCTTCCATCATTTTATATTGAGTAGCTCCTGCATAAATTTTGTCTTCGAGCTTTCTTTCCAGTTCTATAATTAGGGTATTACAGGTGTCTACTCGATCACCTCTTGGATACCGATCTACAAATAGTTGTAAGGATGAAATAGCATCGTAGGTACTGGACTGATCTAATTTGGGTGCGGGGGAAAGCTTATAAAAAGAATAGGCACTCATAAATGCACATTCTTCAGTATACAAACTGGTAGGAAATGTCTTGGTAAATTCGGAGAATCTATGAGAGGCTAAAAGGTAGTCCGTTTGGTAAAAATCACAATAGGCTAACATGTAAAAAAGCTTTTCTGATCTTTTTTGACCTCTATATATAGCCGTTAAATCTTCAATTAATGGGTAAGCTTTATAATACTCCTTGCTTTCGTAATAGTCGTTCGCTTTTGCAAACTTATATTCTAAATCTGATGATTTTAATACCTTATTATACTCCGAACAAGAGCTAATTAATAAGGATGTAATAGCTACAAATAATATGGTGCCCCACTTTTTTAACATGATGCAAATGTAATTTTTTTAGACATTAATACGGCATATTGTAAGTATTCTAATGGAGGTATAATACCGCTTTGGTTTAGTATTTAAAACAATACGTAAAAGCCTGTAGCTCAATCACTTATCACTATGTATATTGGAGGGTGCAAGTTTCTTCGTTAAGAATGTTTAACGAATTTTAGGTTATTCCAGTCCCAACTGTTCATAAACTACTGGTTTTACTAACATTTATCATACAGCTAGAAGGTTGGTAGTTACCTAATAAATTATAGTTTTGCCGAGGTTATTTAAATAACCAAATTATTGAAAATTTAAGTTTGAATATGGTTGATATATTTGATAAAGTAAGGGGAAACAATGGACCTTTAGGTCAGTACTCTAAGTTTGGTCATGGTTATTTTTTCTTTCCAAAATTGGAAGGGGATATTTCTAATAAAATGACTTTTAGAGGTAAGGAAGTGTTGGTGTGGAGTTTAAATAACTACCTAGGACTAGCAAATCACCCTGAAATCAGAAAGGTGGATGCAGAAGCCGGTCTAAAATACGGCTTGGGGAATCCAATGGGTTCTAGAATGATGTCTGGTAATACTGCTTTACACGAAGAGTTAGAAGATTCACTTGCCGATTACGTAGGTAAAGAAGCAGGGATCTTATTAAATTTTGGTTACCAAGGTATGGCTTCGGCTATCGATGCGTTAGTAAATCGGAATGATGTAATTGTATATGATTCGGAGTCACATGCATGTATCATGGATGGGATGCGTATGCATATGGGTAAAAGATTTGTTTTTGCACATAACAACATCGAGCAGTTGGATATCATGTTAACCCGAGCAGCTAAAATTACGGCTAAAACAGGTGGTGGTATTATGGTACTTACCGAAGGTGTTTTCGGTATGGCAGGTGATCAAGGTAAACTGAAAGAAATTGTAGCTCTTAAAGAAACCCATAACTTCCGTTTGTTTGTGGATGATGCACACGGTATTGGTACAATGGGCCCAGAAGGTCGTGGTACGGGTTATGAGCAAGGAGTACAAGAAGGAATTGATATCTATTTCGGAACGTTTGCAAAATCATTCGCTTTAATTGGTGGATTTATTGCTGCCGATGAAGACGTAGTTCGATTCTTGAATTACACGATGCGTTCTCAAATTTACGCGAAATCATTGCCTTACCCAATTGTTGTGGGGGCTATGAAACGTTTAGAAATGATGAAAACCCAACCCGAACATAAAGCTAAACTTTGGGAAATTGCTACGGCACTTCAAAGTGGTTTACGTAACGAAGGATTTGATATTGGGGTAACGAACTCTCCAGTAACGCCTGTTTACATGAAGGGTGGAGTACCAATGGCGACTAAATTGGTAGTTGATTTACGTGAGAATTACGGAATCTTCTGTTCTATTGTTGTTTACCCTGTGGTACCAAAGGGAACATTGATGTTGCGTTTAATACCAACAGCAATGCATACGTTAGAGGATGTGAAATATACGATTGATACTTTTAAAGTAATCAAAAAGAAATTAGAAGAAGGCGTTTACGCTGGTGATGATTTTGTTGCTCAGTAAATAGAGTACTTATAATATAAAGAAGCCGTTTCCTATTGAAACGGCTTTTTTTTGTCTCAAAATTAAAGTTCTGGATACGCAAAGGCTAGCCATATTAATTGGAAGACGGGAGTCGGGAGTCAGAAGATCGAAGTCGGGAGACGGAAGACGGAAGTCAGAAGATGGAAGACTAGAACATCTTTCAATACCTCTACGTAAGTTAGATTCTACCGAATTAACTTTTAAAAATGCGATGCATTTTTTCCTTGGCGGAGGTGACAGAATAGAGCATAGTGAGATTCAGGGGGATTGACTTTTCGTGAAAAACACAAGAATACAGTAATAACAAATGCCCAACCGATGGTTTGGAATGGCGATTTAGGAGCAAATAACCTAGAAGGTTTTCAAAACCTTCTAGGTTATTCGTTAAAACATCCCGAACCCAACAATACCATCAAAGTCGAAGGAATCCGCAAGCAAGAAGTTGGAAGACCTAAGTAGATTGTTTTATTCCTAATTGGCGGAGGAGTTTGAAACCAAATTATGAATAACACACAAAGAACTATCGTCTAGAAGAGGGAAGGCCTGTGACTACTTTTGGAGGGAACAAAGTTTCTGGTTTGAGAAATATAAAAAGAAAGTGACTAATAGGAGTGGGGGCTTTTGCGTTAAGGATAGTAGTGGTACCCCACAGCGAAGCGAGGAGTATAACGAAAAGCCTGACCCGATTGAGGAACGAGATAGGGTAACGCCCATAAAAAAAATAAAATGGAAAAGGGGCCAACCCTATTCGGTCCAGCCCCTTTATGTTGCAAATCTATAAGCCGGATTCTGTAATAGCTTATCATTTATCTAGCCCCATCGTCACCAATGGGATCAAGCAATCTACCCTCTCCGTTTGGACGGGTCGCCCTCAAACCGGAGTTTATTTGATTTTTCATCGCCTGAGGTTTACCTAGCCAAAACTGTCACCAATCTTGCTGGTGAGCTCTTACTTCACCGTTTCACCTTTACCCAAATAAATGGGAAATATACTCTCTGCTGCACTTGCTGTCACTAATAAATTAGCGCCTTCCCGTTAGGAAGCAGGCTACCCTTTGATGTCCGGACTTTCCTCATGCCCTTACGGACCCGCGATAAGCCGATTTGCGCAACAAAGATATAACTCCTTTTTAGTTTAGGAGTCATTAACATTGCATGGCTAACACTTAATTTTTGAGTCCCTATTACTACGATTTCAAATACTGTATACTTGTGAAAAATCAAGGTGTATGGTATTGTCGTTATTAGATTGGTCCATTATTGTAGGATTCCTTCTTGTTTCTTTAATTATTGGAATTCGATTCAAAGGAAAAGCGGAAGGTGGATTAACCAATTTCTTCCTAGGAGGACGAAACCTCCCTTGGTACATAGCCGGTATCAGTATGGTGGCAACCACATTTGCGGCCGATACTCCATTAGCCGTTTCTGAGTTGGTCGCATCCGGTGGTGTATCCAAAAATTGGTTGTGGTGGAGTTTTTTGGCAGGGGGGATGCTCACCACTTTTTTCTTTTCTAGGTACTGGAGAAGAGCCAATATTGTCACTGAATTGGAACTGATTGATATTAGATACAGTGGAAAAGAAGCAAAGGTCCTCAGAGGTTTTAAATCTGTTTATCTTGGAATTTTCCTGAACTCCATGGTAATAGCATGGGTTAATTTGGCGCTGAATACGCTATTAGTCACCTTTTTTGATATTCCCGCTACGGAGGTTTATTTGTACACTTTTCTGGCCATGGCCATTGCTGTAACGTATGCTTCCATGTCTGGATTACTGGGAGTTGCCATTACGGATACGGTACAGTTTTTTATTGCGATGGCTGGAACCATTATTTTGGCTTATTTGGTACTCGATGCTCCTGAAGTTGGCGGTATGGAAACGATTACGGCTCGATTACCTCAACATTATTTTGATTTTTTTCCAAGTTTGGATGCTGGAGCAGCCTCTAATTTTCATGTCTTTTCGGTAAGTATGGGAGCCTTTTTATCGTTTGTAGCGGTTCAGTGGTGGGCGAGCTGGTACCCGGGGGCCGAACCGGGTGGGGGTGGATATATTGCCCAACGAATGATGTCTGTAAAAACGGAAAAAGACGCTTTAAAAGCTACCTTGTTTTTTCAAGTTGCCCATTACGTATTGCGACCATGGCCGTGGATTATAGTGGCGTTGGCAGCCATAACCTTATACGCACCCGAATACGCCATTCAAGATAGTGCTATTTCTGACTTGATTTATTCCATGAAGGATCAAGGAAAAAGTATGGAAGAAGTAATGTTGGCCATTCCCAATTCAGCGGATGGAATTATTCACAAATCTATTGAATATGCGTACAACCAAAGATTGGGGTATGTATATGCCATGCAAGATTTCCTACCCAATGGGTTGAAAGGTTTGTTGTTGGTTGCTTTTTTAGCTGCGTATTTAAGTACCATTTCTACGCAATTAAATATGGGCGCAAGTTTTATTGTGAATGATTTATACGTTCCGTATTTGACCCAAAATAAAAAGACAGCTAATCCCAAAAAACTGATCCAAGTATCCAGAGTAGCCACCGTGGTTTTAATGATGGTAGGCCTAATAGTGACCACCCAAATAAAGAGTATTTCTGGGGTGTGGGAGTTTATAATGGAAGCCGGTGCTGGATTAGGTGCCGTATTGATTTTACGATGGTATTGGTGGCGAATTAATGCGTGGAGTGAAATTGTAGGAATGGTGGCTCCCTTTTTAGCTTATGGTTTTGGTCACTTAGTCTTAGATCCTATGTTTGGAGAGGCTTTTGTTACCAATAAAGGAACTTTCTACTTCACGGTTTTGTTTACCACTGGGAGTTGGATTTTGGTCACCAAATTGACGGCACCTGTAGAAAACCAAAAACTGAAAAGTTTCGTAGAGTTAATTCAACCTGATGGTTGGTGGGGACCAGTGTATTTGGCCAACGGAATGGAAAAACCAAAATCCAATATGAAACTCCTCTTTGCACTATGGATTAGTGCTTTGGTAATGACCTATAGTTTGTTATTTGCAATGGGGAAATTGATTTTTGGAGAATTACAAGAGGCCTTAATCTGGGGCACTATTGGTTTTATAGGAATGATCGTATTATCCCAATTATTAAAGCGAATGAAATGGTAGGTTTCTTTGTGTAATTCTATGTAAACGTTTTTCTTTGACGCTATGAAAAAGGTTTCTTTTATTGGGTCAGGTAATGTGGCAACACACCTCGCTTTGGGTCTCCAAGAAGCCGGGATGGATATTTGTGAAATTTTTAGTTCAACACCAAAAAACGCCCTTAAGTTGGCTTCTAAAGTGGGCGCAAAAGCTGTTTCCTCCATTACTGATTTGGATGTACAGGGAGTGGATGTAATTATTATTTCTATTAAGGATGATTTAATTCATTCGGTGTCAAATGCTATTGGTGTTAGCTCCACTTTAATTGTCCATACTTCTGGAACCAAAAGTATGGATGAATTATCTAAGCATGAGAATAGGGGTGTTTTTTATCCGTTACAAACATTTTCGATCGAGAGCGAACTAAAACTAAGTAATATACCGTTTTGTGTGGAGGCCTCCAATTTGGAGGAATTGGAGATTTTAAAAGAAATGGCGAGTTTGTTAAGTGCAGATGTTCGTATAACGAATGAAGAAACTCGAAAAAGTATTCATGTGGCCGCAGTGGTAGCGTGTAATTTTTCGAATCATATGTTTGCTTTGGCAGAACAACTATTGTTAGAAACAGGAGAAGACTTGTCTATATTAAAACCTTTGATTGAAGAAACGGTTTCTAAAGCTTTGGATAATCATCCAAAAGAAGTGCAAACAGGTCCTGCAGTTAGAGAGGATCAAGAGGTACTAAAAAATCACCTTCATCGTTTAAAAGGAAATCCGGATTTTCAGAAATTATATCAAGATATCAGTAATTCGATAATAAAATTAAAAAATGAGTGAGCATTATTTAAAACTATTACCTCAAATTAATACGTTGATTTTTGACGTGGATGGGGTGCTTACCGATGGTAGTGTAACCATTATGCCTAATGGGGAGCAAATAAGAAGTTTGAATTCTAAAGATGGATTCGCTATTCAGTTGGCTATTCGAAAAGGGTTAAGAGTTTGTGTAATTACCGGAGGTAGTTCGGAAAGTATCAAACAAGCATTGATGAATTGGGGGATTGAAGATGTGTATCTAAAAGTATCGAATAAAATGGATACTTACGATGATATCAAAGTTATGTACGACCTGAAGGATGAACATATTATGTATATGGGGGATGATTTACCGGATTATGAGGTAATGAAAGCGGTAGGTATTCCTGCTTGCCCTAATAACGCAGCACGAGAAATTTTAGATATTTCAAAATATATCTCTGATCGTGCAGGTGGTAAAGGGTGTGTTCGAGATATTATTGAAATGGTATTGCGCGCTCAGAAAATGTGGATGGATAATACAAACGATATAACCTGGTAGGATGATGGAAGTAAAAGCAAAAATGTCGCATTTGTTCCGACCATTAAACTTGGTCATTATTGGTTTGACCATGTATTTATTGAAATACGGACTATTGCACGCCATGTTACGGATGTTAAGTAAAATTGTGAAGGTGGATTTGGTTTCGCAAATGAGTCCTTTTCAGTTTACACTTTTGGTGGCTAGTGTACTATTCATTGCCGCAGGCGGATATATTTTAAATGATATAAAAGATGTGAAAACCGATGAGTTAAATAGATCTGCTAATCCAGTAGGAAAGTTAATTACCCTTGAAAAAGCAAATACTTTATATCAAGTATTTACGGTTATAGGTTTGGTTTTTTCTTTTTGGATCGCTTTTGATATCGGGAATTACAATTATGGAATTATTCAATTAACGGCAGCCATTTCATTATGGTTTTATTCCAATTACTTCAAATCAGAATTTCTATCGGGAAACTTGGTGGTTGCCTTTGTCGTGGCTTTAGTACCTCTTACTGTGGGAGTGTATGAAGTTTCTTTGGTCCAAATTGCTTATTTCAATAAGGTACAAGGTTTTCAAGATTTCAATTTTAACTTTTTAGCTTATTGGTTTTTGGCCTATAGCACCTTTGTTTTTGTTCTTACTTTAATTCGGGAAATTGAAAAAGATATGGAGGATGTCACAGGCGACCAATCTATCGGAGCTAAAACCTTGCCTATTGTATTAGGAATAAATGCTGCCAAAGGGGTGGCAACCTCTCTTTATGTTTTGGTGTTGATTGGATTTTATTGGGTGAGAGTGAATTTCTTGACCGACCCAATTTCAGGGACCTTTATTCTGGTTTTCATTTTATTAATTCTTTTGAATTTATTTCAATTATGGAGTGGTAAAACCATTTTGGCTAAAGTGAGTACATGGTCCAAAGTAATCTCTGTTGTGGGTATTTTATTTCTGTATGCTTTAGGGTACATAATTGATAACGAACTTTTTTTCAATGTATAGTCATCTAGAAAAATACCAACTTGTTCTCGCTTCTAATTCCCCCAGGCGTCAACAACTTCTAAAGGATATGGGGGTTGATTTTACGGTCCAAAGCTCAAAAGGGGAGGAAACCTACCCCGCCAATTTAGCCGTGGGTAATGTGGCTGAATTTCTGGCGATTCAAAAAGCAGATTGGTTCGATGATTTTTCGCACAATGAGCTTTACATAACTTCGGATACCACGGTGGTTCTTGATGGGGAAGTACTCGGGAAACCTACCAATGTACAGGAAGCAAAAAAAATGCTTTTAGCGCTTTCTAATAAACAACATGAAGTGATTACTGGATTTTGTTTGAAGTCGCAAGAAAAGCAAGTTTCTGGCGCTTGTGTAACCCAAGTACATTTCAAGAAATTGGAAACTTTTGAATTGGAGTATTACGTAAATAATTTCAAACCATTCGATAAAGCGGGATCCTATGGAATTCAGGAATGGATAGGGATGATTGGAATTACTAAAATTGAAGGTTCCTACTTTAATGTGATGGGATTGCCTACGCATGAGATTTTTAACGAATTAAAGCATTATTAAGCCAAATTCGATATAAGTAAGATGTAATCAGTGATTTAGATGGTTTGTGCTTGAGAAAAAAAACGTCTATAAAGGAATAAGACCCTGTCTCTCGACAAGGTCTTCTTCAACCATCTACTTAACCCTACTCTTAAATGTCTTCATCTACGGTAGTTGTAGAAATATGTTTTGGGCTCCTTAAGTATGGTGCAAAGGTATACTCTCTTTAGAGAATTCCAATACTTTTTTATTCTTTTTTTACTTTTTTTTTTCAATTTGTCAAATTACGGACGTTTTTGAGAACCGTAAAAAAGAAACAATATTATACGGTTGCTTTAAGTAGCTCTTTATGAATGATATCGACCATAGCGTCCTTTGGTAAAGCCCCAGCTTGCATCATAGGTGGTGTTCCTACGGGTACAAATAACATGCTCGGAATCGAACGAATTCCAAATACACTGGATAATTCTTGTTCTACTTCGGTATCACATTTGTAAATATCTAATTTACCTGCATATTCATCCGACAACTCCTCTAATAGAGGGGCGATCATTTTACAAGGGCCACACCAATCGGCATAGAAGTCAATAATTGCAGGTTTTTCTCCTTTATACGCCCATTCTTGGGTTTTGGTAAAATCAAAGAATTTTTCTTTGAATCCTTCGGTCGTTAATTTTATTGTTGCCATAATCTTATCATCTAAATTTGCAGGGCAAAGATATTTCACCTTTGCTTATTAGAATGTAACATTCATTACAATTACTTATGATTTGGTTTAAAGATTACTCGGTTGAAGATTGGGAAACAAAAACAAAAGGTACGATCCATGATTCCTTAGGAATTGAAATTACTGATTTAGGCGCCAGTACTGTTTCGGGTAAAATGCCTATTGATGAACGTACTTTCCAGCCTATGCGAATTTTACATGGGGGAGCTTCGGTGGTATTGGCAGAATCTCTAGGTAGTATTGGTTCTTCCTTATTGGTGGATCCGGATAAGTTTTATGCCGTTGGCCAATCCATTAATGCGAACCATGTACGTCCAGGAATTTCAGGTTTTGCAAATGGAATTGCCAAACCGATTCATATAGGTACCCGATCTCATATTTGGGATATCGAAATTTTTAACGATGATAGGAAGTTAATGTGTACGTGTAGACTCACCATGGCTATTGTGGCTAAGTAAACAGGGAGTACTTATAGGTATGGTGCCCATTTTTTATTGGGGGCTGCACTAACTTCTTTTTCAGTACCCGATTCAGGATCGGTGAATTTAAGTTTCCAGGCATGCAGAAATAGGCCATCCACGGAATAGGTGAGTGGGTGTGTTTTAAAATATTCGGGGTTTTTATATCCAGGGTCACCTTTTATAGGAAGACCTAATCCTGCTAAATGGAGTCTGATTTGATTGGTGTGTCCGCTATGGGGAGTAACGCGTAATAAAGATTCATTTTCAAAAGATTTAATATATGAAAAATCTGTTTTTGAATGTGAGTCAGCGACCAATTTACGTCCTCCAGCGGGTGTTTTAGTTTTGCTAATTCCTTGGTTACTGCTAAATGTATCTTGTTTTGGTCTGCCCTCTACTAAAGCTAAATAGGTTTTAGTGACCGCTCGGTTTTCAAACTGTTTGCTAAGAAAGTTTGCGGCTTGCTTATTTAAGGCGACTAATACAATTCCGGTGGTATTGGCATCTAATCTATTGATGAGATGAAATGAACGGTCTGGAAAGGCTAGTTTGAGCCCGCTTGTTAATGTATTGTGTAAATATCTTCCTCCTGCATGAACAGGGAGAGGAGAAGGCTTGGAAAGTACCCAGTAACTCTCTGTTGCTTCCATTAAGTGGATGTCCCAGTTTACGAGAGGTTCCGGTTTTGGAGCCACCGAGTGTTGGGTAATTTGTCCGGCCCGTAACCTATGATTTGGGGTAGAAGGCTTCCCATCTACTAATAGGTTTCCCGTAGTGATTTTAGCCAACCAAAAGTCACGTTGTACATGTGGGAAGGATTCGGTAAATAAATCAATTAACGAGTGGCCATCAAACCTCTTCTTTACCGAGAGTTTGAAAGTTCGATATTCTTTATTCTTTTCTGAAATGATTTGCGGAAGGGAAATAAGGGCGTTTTTAAATTCGCTGGAGGTAATCATTGCTTAGCGCTTAAATACCTCAACGCTTTTTTTCTTGACGATGAGGTCGGTAAATTTACCCTTAAAGTTGGTGGCTTTTACAGAGGCGTTATCTACCCAATGGTAATTGCCTCCTCTCGGTTTTCCAAAAATGATCCCATGGTATTTAAACCCATGAGTATTTAACCATGTTTCGGTTACTTGCCGATGCTCTTCTACCCGAGAGGTGAAAAAAGTAATAATATTACCTTGCTCGTACCATTTATTTAAGGTTTCTAAGGCATCTGGAAATGGAATACAAGTGGCCATTCTTTCGGACTCTTCGTTAGGTATATCTTCGGTAATGGTACCGTCAATATCTATCAAATAGTTTTTTAACTCTTCGGGAAGAGTAGGAGAAAGGCTTTCGCCTTTCTCATTTTTGACCTCTTGTAAATTGTTCATTGATTTTAATTCAATGGAAAGTTGGTTGTAATAAAATCAGCCAATTCTTGACCAATTCTATCTTGTGCTTCCACAGTAGCTGCTCCCACGTGGGGTGTTAAGCTAATTCTATTGTGGGCTAATAAAGCTTCGCTTGGCGTAGGTTCGTTTTTAAATACATCGATACCTGCGGCACGGACTTTACCCGTATTTAATGCATGGATTAATTCTGCTTCATCAATGATTCCACCTCGAGCTAAATTGATAAGGATGACTCCTTCTTTCATTTTATCTAACTCCGATTTACCAATTACAGCTTGACCGTTTGCTTGTGCTGGTACATGTAAACTAATAAAATCAGCTTTCGCAAAAACACGATCACGATCTTCGGTTATTAACTCCACACTTACGGTTTGATTAGCCACTTGAACATCAATTGTTACTTTGTCCATAAATGGATCTGAACCAATGACATTCATTCCTAATCCAAGAGCATATTTAGCCGTTTGCTGGCCAATACGTCCCATTCCAATAAGACCAATGGTTTTCCCTCTTAACTCAATTCCTTTTCCGTATTTCTTTTTCAATACTTTAAAATCGGTAGATCCTTTGGTGGGCATTTGACGGTTAGAGTCAAATAGATCTCTAGCCATACTCATCATGTGGGTAATCACCAATTCGGCCACGGCTTGCGAAGAAGCTCCAGGAGTGTTAAATACTAAACGACCGTTGTCACGGGCATAGTCAACATCAATATTATCCATACCTACGCCACCTCGACCAATTCCTTTTAGTCCAGGACAAGCGTCAATTAAATCTTTGCGTACGGTAGTGGCACTTCTCACTAGGAGAACCTCAACGTTATTATCGTTGATGTATTGAATTAATTCCGGTTGCGGAACATTGGTCGTTTCAATCGTGTAACCTGCTTTGCTTAAGGCCTTTTCACCAAGAGGTGAAATCCCGTCATTTGCTAAAACTTTCATAAAAAGAATATGCTTAAGAGTTTAATTTTTTCATTACGTTCACCAATACTTCTACACTTTCTAAGGGTAAAGCATTGTACATAGAAGCTCTATATCCACCAACAGATCTATGACCTTTGATTCCAGAAATATTTGCTTCGTTCCACATTTTATCAAATTGCTCTTTTAAAGAGTCATCTGTTAAGGCAAAACAAGCATTCATGTTTGAACGATCTTCTATAGCTGCAGTTCCTTTAAATAATGGATTTGAATCAATTTCGCTGTATAACATTTTTGCGCGTTGTTGCGCCAAATTTTCATACGTAGATAAACCACCGTTTTTCAACATGTGTTCTAAATTTAACATCGCTACGTAAATGGAATAAACAGGAGGAGTGTTAAACATAGATTCCTTTGATGCATGTACTTTAAAGTCCATCATCGCAGGAATATTCCTTCCGGAGCGACCAAAAATCTCATCTTTAACAATGTATAAAGTAGCTCCTGCAGGACCTAAATTCTTTTGAGCTCCGGCATAGATTAGGTCAAAATCAGCTACGTTGATTTGACGACTAAAAATATCACTACTCATATCACAAACCTTAACGCCATCAAATTCTGGGAATTCTTTGTACTGGGTACCGAAGATGGTATTGTTTGAAGTGAAGTGGTAAAAGTCGGCATCCGAAGGGATATCAAATCCTTTAGGTATGTAATTATAGTTTTTGTCTTTTGAAGAAGAAACGATATCTATATTTCCAAATCTCTGGGCTTCCTTAATTGCCTTGGAAGACCAAGTTCCTGTATCCGAATAGGCTGCTTTTCCATTTTCGGTTAGTAAGTTATAAATGGTCATTAAAAAACCCGTACTGGCCCCACCTTGAAGAAACAAAACAGAATACCCTTCTGGAACGCTAAGCATCTCTTTGACCATAGCAATAGCACTATCGGCTACCTTAACAAAAGAAGTGCTTCTATGAGAGATTTCTAAGATAGAAAGATCTAAGTTATCAAAATTAGTTACCGCAGCAGCAGCTTGTTGAAGGACTTCTTGGGGTAAGATACATGGCCCCGCACTATAGTTATGAACTTTGCTCATTTTAATGTTTTTTATTGGCTGGCAAAATTAGGTAGAATTGGACGAATAGAGGGGTATAATTAAAATTATTATACGGTTATGAAACATGCTATTAAACACGAAATTCCAAACGATCCAGAATAAACGAAGGAAAGGGCTATTTGTTAAAATTTTACAATCTTATTTTTATAAATTGCAGAACCTAATTGTTAGCATATGCGGTTTGTTGTGAGAGTTTTTATGATCCTATGGGTATCGAGTTTGGCAATGCCATCTGGTTTTTGCCAAAAGGAAGTGCCACTTGATTCGTCCATTGTGAAAACGGCTATTGATATGAGTAGCGTTAGCACCGAATCACAAACGACCAATCTAATCCTAGATAGCTATGCTGAAAATGACTATGATCATAGATTATTAAAAAGGACGGATTCCACATTTTTATGGAAGGCGGACTTAATCAATGAGGACTTCAAGAAAATTGAGCAACAAGATTTATCCAGTATCAGCAAAGCGAGTTTAGATGCTTTGACTTCGACATGGAATTTAAATCTAACGGAGATTGAGAAAGGAGCAGAGTTAGTTCAGCAATTATTTGTGCAAACAACGGATGATTTAGAAAGTTTAAGAAATCAACGTGTACGATGGCAAGCCACATTAACGGTATTAAATTCTACAGAATCGCCTGTGGAAATGGTGAATAATATTGATACCATAATTCAACGAATTGATAAAGCAGAAACACGGTTAAATGAAAATTTATCTTTTTTAATTCTATTGGAAGCGAAGGTTAATAAATTAAAAACTTTAACGAATAAAGTGGATAGTTCCATAAAATCCGCATTGGAGGAACGCTCCAAGGATATGTTTAAACAGAATAGACCTGTGATTTGGAAATTGCTTTTCACAAAATCAGATACGCTACATCCGGACTCTTTGGAATTGGCTTCTATGCCAGAGGATAGTTTGGTAGATGTCTCTACTAAATTGGTACATTGGAGTAATGAAAAAATAAAATTTAGTGTAGAGTTTATTGAATCCAATCAGAACACCATTTATTTCCATGTCATATTATGGATTCTGACCGTGATGCTGAGCCTACGTTTTGGTAAGCAGGAGTTGGAAATAAAAGATTTGGGTAAGCGAACCTTTGCCGAGCAATCCTTATTGGATGTCCGTCATAAATTGATATTATCGGCTTCTTACATTTCCATTTTGTATTCCACCCTATTGTATGAGTTTTTACCATTTCTGATTTTGGAAATATTGGTCATTGTGCTTTTGGCTCTGAATGTCTTGATTCATCGTACGAGTAAGGGGAATCGAGTTGTGAAAATCGCCTTTTTTTTAGCTGTATTATTTATCACCGGACAACTAAGTACAGAAACGTGGTTTCATGGATTAGCGTTTAGATTGTATTTATTTGTCAAAGCAGCATTGATTTTCTGGGCATTATCTCTATTTAAAAAGTATTTAGAATTATATAAAAGTGACAAATCACCCACCATTTGGAAGAAACTACCTAAGCTTACTGGGGTAATTAATGTCATTTTAATAATTGCAGTGGTGGCCAACATATTAGGGTTCGTTAAATTATCCGATTTAAGTATGCTTTTGGCGATTCAAATATTAGTGGTATCCTTTATATTTTATGGGATATTGGTGACCAGTAACGGGTTAATTTCCTTGGTGTTTAACGTAGCTTGGATTCCTAAAGAAACGAGTTCATTGCAATTTCGAAATACCATTGAATCTATTGTTTTAAAGATTGTAAATTTCTTGGCTTCTTTATTTTGGGTAAAAACAATATTGTCTACAGTCGGGATTTATGTGCCAATTAAGGGATTTGTTTTGGATGTATTTAATACCCCAGCCGAGATCGGTACGATTTCCATTTCGTTAAAGGATATTGCTTTAGGGATATTTGTTTTTGCATTGACCTATGCGATAACCAAATTTATCGGTATTTTGGTTAAAGAAGGTGGTTTGGATAGGCTTCATCTAAAAAGAGGGGTGCCCAATGCGGTTTCCTTAGTGGTTCGATATACCTTATTCGGATTGGGGTTTCTGCTTTCCTTGTCGGTTGCGGGTATTGATCTAGGTATGTTTAGTTTAATGGCCGGTGCTTTGGGTATTGGAATTGGTTTTGGACTTCAAAATATTATTTCAAATTTTGTATCGGGTTTAATCCTTGTGTTTGAAAGGCCTTTGCAAGAAGGGGATGTAGTAGAAGTCAATACTTTACTAGGAGTGGTTAAAAATATTGGGGTACGTTCATCCAATATTAGAACCTATACCGGTTCTGAAGTAGTGGTTCCGAATGAGGTTTTAATATCCAAGGAATTGGTAAATTGGACCCTAAGTGATCCAAATAAGAGATTAGAAATTAAAATAGGGGTGGATTACGGTAGCGAACCTAGAGAGATTATCAAGCTTTTAATAGAAGCCGCTTTGGGAAATTCGGAGGTGCAACGTGATCCAGCTCCTTCGGCTTATTTCGAAGAATTTGGAGATTCGTCCCTCAATTTTAGATTGTTGTTTTGGGTGCACCATACCATTGGTATGAGTGTTCGAAGTGATGTTATGCTTCGGGTTAGTGATACCCTAAGAAAGCATGATATTAATATTCCGTTCCCTATTCGAACGTTAGTGATGGATGAAAAAATGAAAAAAAATCTGATTTCTCCTGAGCTTCTTTCGGATAAAAGAAGGAATGTGGACTATGATGGTTCCAAAGGAAAAGCCTAGGGTTTATTCTTCTTCTCGGAAGTTTCTTTGCTCCAGGGCTTTTAACATATCTCTACGATCACGTTTGGTAGGACGACCCTTGATACCGATGTTATAGTTTTCCCGTTTCTCCTTTTCAATACTGGCTAGTAGGTCTAAATCTTTTTGTGGGGTAATTTCAATGACAAAATCCGCAACGAGTTTCGCTCCAACTCTACTTTTTGGAATGTCCATTACTTTAAAGGTACGTTGAGTAGGAGGGATTTTAATGGATACCTTATCCGAAGTTTCTAAATCTTTAGAGGCTTTAACGGTTTTTGAATTTACCGAAATTTTACCATCCTTAACAGCTTTGGTTGCCAAACTACGGGTTTTATACAACCGAATACACCATAAATATTTATCGACTCTCATGAAGCGAATGTAAAAAAAAAGCCCTCGCAATTGCGAAGGCTTTTCAATTTTTATGAATTCAAATTATTGACCCATTTTAGCCATTTCAGCATCAAATGTTTCTTTGAATTTTTCGTAGTTATAATCTGCTTTTAACGACTCATCTTTAGAAAGACGTTCGTTATACTTGGATAAAATCTCATCTGCAGAAAGTTCGATGGCAATGTAAGTTTTGTATTTTCCTTCTGCTGTTTTAGCTTGTCTTTCGCAAATTACACGGATTCCATTCAACGTTTGGTTAACTACCGTTCTAGCATTTTCTTGGAACGTTTCTGTTACTTCTTCTTTATTATTGAATTCGGAAGACTTTACGTAGTTGTCACCCACTATTTTCATGGTCGAAGCCATATCGGTAGCTAATTGTGCTCTTGCATTTGACATTGCCTTTTTCTTCGCAGTCATTTGATCTAAAGATTCTCCAATTGCATTCGCTCTAAAGAATTTTTTGTCGGTAAAGTAATCCGGACCGGAACAAGGTACATCTACAAATACTTCTCCTGCCGCTGGTCCTGCTTCTTTTTTGTTCTTACAAGAAATTGCGCCTCCAGCTAATAATCCCATAGCTAGTACGAGTGATAGTGTCTTTAATTTTTTCATAGTCATGTTCGTTTTGTGAAAATCAAATTTAGATAAATATTTTCTGTTTTTATCACCTTAAGCAAGTGATGTGCCAAAAAAATATTTACAACCAATAATAGACAATTTGTTATCCAAATAGATTCCCTTTCCAAAGGAAATTACCAGGTGATGGAGGTCAATATACGGGTAGGAACCGCTGAAAACCTATGGTTTTATTTACTTTAAGATGCGGAGTATTCTAAATTATTGAATTGCCTTATTTCAATACCTAAAATATATTTCAAGGGGTATAGAATAGGAGAATGACTGTATTCATGAAAGTTTAGGGCAAAAAAAATCCCGATTGACGAATCAATCAGGATCTCAATATTTAAGGAGAAAATTAGTTAGAACCTTTTGGTGCTCCGTCTAAAATTTCTTGACTTGCGTTATCTGCAAATTTCTTAAAGTTATCATTAAACTTTTGAGCTAATGAATTTGCTTTTTCATCGTAAGCAGCTTTGTCTTCCCATGTGTTTCGAGGATTTAAAATCTCATTCGGTACATTCGGACATTCTGTAGGAGTAGCCAATTGAAAAACTGGATCTGCAACAAACGCTACGTTATCTAACTCACCGTTAAGTGCTGCAGTAATCATGGCACGAGTGTATTTCAATTTCATTCTTGAACCTACTCCGTAAGGACCACCTGTCCAACCGGTATTCACTAACCAAACGTTTACATCAGCAGCTTGCATTTTAGCGCTTAGCATATCCGCATATTTGGTAGGGTGTAATGGCATAAATGGGGCGCCATAACAGGCAGAGAATGCCGTTTGTGGTTCCGTAATTCCTGCTTCAGTTCCTGCCACTTTAGCCGTATATCCTGAAATAAATTGGAAGGCTGCTTGACCAGGTGTTAATTTCGAGATCGGAGGCAATACACCAAAAGCATCAGCGGTTAAGAAGAAAATGTTTTTTGGGTTTTTCCCAATAGAACCTTCTTGTACATTGTCGATATGGTAAATAGGGTAAGAAACACGTGTGTTTTCTGTAATAGATCCATCTTCGTAATCTACTTCGTTTGTTCCTTCCTTATACGTAACGTTTTCTAATAATGCACCCGGCTTAACTGCAGCGAAGATATCTGGCTCTTTTTCAGCCGATAAATCAATACATTTAGCATAACACCCACCTTCAAAGTTGAATATGGTGTTGTCTGATGACCATCCATGCTCATCATCCCCAATTAACTTACGTTTAGGATCTGCTGATAAAGTTGTTTTTCCAGTACCTGAAAGACCAAAGAAAATGGCGGTATCCCCATCTTCACCTACGTTAGCAGAACAATGCATAGACAATGTATCTTTTTGGTGAGGTAAGATAAAGTTTAATGCAGAAAAAATACCTTTTTTGATTTCACCTGTATAACCAGTACCTCCAACGATAGCGATTTTTTTGGTGAAATTCAAAATAGCAAAGTTTCCTTGACGAGTTCCGTGAATGGCAGGGTCAGCTACAAATCCTGGCGCATCAATGACATTCCATTCGGGATCAAAAGAAAGAATTTCTTCTTCCGTTGGACGTAAGAACATATTGTAAGCAAACAGGTTTAACCAAGGTAATTCCGTGGTTACACGTAAGTTCATTCTAAATTTTGGATCTGAACATGCATATACGTCTCTGGTCCAAATTTCTTTACCGGAAAGATATTCAACAACATCATCGTAAAGTTTGTCGAAAGCCTCTGAACTAAAAGGGATATTGATATCTCCCCACCAAACGGCATCTTCCGTTATAGCATCTTTTACAATAAAGCGGTCTTTAGGTGAACGACCCGTGAATTTTCCAGTCTGTACGTTAATAGCACCCGTGCTATTTTCCGTGGCCATGTTAAGTTCGAGTGATTTCTTCGCTAAGTCAGCTGGAGAAATGTTCCAATTTACAGTCGCATTTTTGATTCCCAAATCTTCTAAGGTAGCATTTGGGTTTTTAGTACCATTTTGCGTCATTTTTATTTGTTTTTAGTTTCTAATTTTTCGATAAAAATAAAGCGACAAAACTGGTCATTTTTTTGCACATATGACATGACCAATGCCCGCTTTTTTAACAGGGTTACAAACATCATTTCTGAACCTTAATAGCCCCAATAACAACGGATATCCATCCAGATATTAACACTAATCCACCGATGGGGGTAATTGGACCTAAGATGGAACTAGCCGTTATCCCGGTAATGGAACGGGTAGAAAGTAAATAGATGGATCCCGAAAAAAGTATCGTTCCAATAATAAATGCATACGTGCTGAATTTAAACCACTTAGGGTGGATGTGCTTCGAGTTAGAAGCTACCGCCAATAATACGATGGCGTGATACATATTGTAACGTGCTCCCGTTAAGAAGCTTTCTAACGCATCGGAAGAGATTAGTTTTTCTAAGGCATGTGCTCCCATAGCACCCATAATTACGGCAAATGCGCCTAAAATTCCACCGGCTATCAATAGGTTTTGACTCTTCATTTGTTTTTTTGACAAATCTAAGGGCAATGGGTATTTCTTATGTGTGGATTTTGTCAAATTTTTAACGGGAGTATATGTAAATTGAAAGAGGATTGGTAATGTTCTTTGATTAATGATAATCTAAACTAGATTGTTGTTATTTTTGGCCGTTAATCAGAAAATAATAGAGGTACTCAAAAAGCCTTGAATAACACTGTTTTTTATGAAATTATTAGTTGGGAAAACGGCTCTTATTACTGGAGCAACTAGAGGAATTGGAAAGGCTATTGCAGAAACATTTGCAGCTAATGGAGCCAACGTAGCATTTACGTTTGCTTCAAGTGAGGAAAAAGCAAAAGCCATTGAGGGTGATTTAAATGCCATGGGTGTAAAAGCCAAAGCATATAAAAGTGATGCCTCTGATATGGATGCTGCACAAACTTTGGTAAACGAAGTGGTGAAAGAATTTGGAACGATAGATATTTTAGTTAATAACGCAGGTATTACTAAAGATGGTTTATTAATGCGAATGAGTGAGGCAGATTGGGATAGGGTATTGAATACCAATTTGAAATCTGTTTTCAACATGACTAAATGTGTTATGCGTACCATGATGAAAGCTAGAAATGGTTCTATCATTAACATGAGTTCTGTTGTTGGGGTTAAAGGAAATGCAGGTCAAGCAAATTACGCAGCTTCAAAAGCAGGTATTATTGGATTTACAAAATCAATCGCTTTAGAATTAGGTTCCAGAAACATTAGATGTAATGCAGTAGCTCCAGGGTTTATTGAAACAGAAATGACCAGTGCTTTGGATCCTGAAAAGGTAAAAGGTTGGAGAGAGGCTATTCCAATGAAACGTGGGGGGACTCCAGAAGATGTGGCTAATTTGACATTGTTTTTAGCTTCCGATTTATCCAGTTACATTAGCGGACAAACTATTCATGTGGATGGCGCCATGCTAACATAATCCAAGCTTTGGATATTAAATGGAAATAACGACCGAATATAATTCGTGGTATATTATTGGGTGTGCAGCTCTGGCTGGGCTGTACACTTTTTTTCTATACTGGAAGAACGTGCAGCATAAAGATGTAAATCCTATTTGGATTCGTTTATTATCCGGGTTACGATTTGTAACCATTTTTGTTTTAGCCTTATTAGTACTCAACCCACTGATCCAGAAATGGATTGTCCAAACCCAAGACCCCATAATTATTATTGCTCAGGATGTATCGGAATCCATACGGAACAATAAAGATTCGGTGTATTATACCACGGAATACCTAAAAGAATTAAATCAATTAAAAGAAGCTATCTCAGAAAATTTTGAGGTGGTCTTTATCCCTTTTGGTGGAGAAGTCCTGCCCGATACAGGAGGGTTCACTTTCTCAGAGAAGAGAACCAATTACGCCAAAGTATTTGATGAGATTGATGCCCGTTATGCGGGAGAAAACATTGGAGGAGTCATCCTGGCTTCTGATGGATTATTCAATGTTGGGGCACACCCCAATTATTACAATTTCAAACAATTGTATCCTATTTATACCCTTGGCCTAGGGGATACTTCTTTAAAAAGTGATATTTCAATTCCAGAAGTGCTAACCAATGATATTGTGTATTTGGGGAATCAGTTTCCAGTAGAAGTAGGGGTAAGTGCGCTATTATTAAAAGGTAAAAGTGCGGAGTTGACGGTATCTCAAAACGGAAAAGTTCTTATTAAAAGAACGCTTCAGGTGCAGTTGGATAATGATTACTTTACTGAAAAATTTGTTTTTACAGCCGAAAAGGAAGGGACTCAACGTTATGTGATTTCGGTCACACAGTTCGATAATGAATTAAATCTTATTAACAATCAAAACCAAATTTTAATAGATGTTATTGATAATAGAGACAAGGTGTTACTCTTGGCTAATGCACCTCACCCAGATGTGGCGGTTATTCGAGGTGCATTAGAAAAAAAGGATAATATTGAATTGGATGTGGCTTTTGTTTCTGATTTGGAGCAGGTTTTGTCCTCGTATAATTTGATTATTGCGCATGGTTTTGGGGATAAATCAAATCGTCAAATATGGCAGAAAGTTTGGGAGACTAAAGTTCCACTATGGGTAATAATGAATAGTACCACTAATTTAAATGGTTTGAATTCGTTAAAAATGGGGTTTGAATTAAGTGGAAGGTCTAACAAAAGCAATCGGATGAAAAATGCCGTTAATTCCGGTTTTGATAATTTCCGTTTAAGTAAGGAAACGATTTCATTTTTAGAAAACTGTCCCCCATTAACTTGCGCGCATGGCGAAATAAATGGCGTATTAGAATCTCAAGTTTTGGTGTATCAAAAGTTGGGGAATGTAGAAACCGAGAATCCGTTGCTGCATTTTGGACTTCGAGAAAATACTAAAACCGCATGGTTGTTTGGCGAAGGGATCTGGCAGTGGAAAATGTATGATTTTGTGGAGAATGAGAATCAGGAGCATTTGGATGAATTGGTAAGTAAAATCGCTCAGTACCTTTCGGTGAAAGAAGATAAAAGTAGGTTTAGAGTTGCGGTGAATAAACGTTTTAACGAAAGTGAAAACGTAAAGATAAAAGCAGAACTATACGATAAATCATATGCCTTAGTAAACGATCAAGAGGTCCGATTAGTGATTGAAAATGAAAATCAGAAAACCTTTAATTATATATTTAATGCCATCGGTTCAGGTTATGGATTAGACCTTGGGAAACTTAAAGCGGGGGTTTATTCTTATGCCGCTGAAACGACTAAAGGTGCGGAAAAGTTCACTAAAAATGGACAGTTTATTGTAAAACCATTAAATGTGGAATGGCAAAAAGTATCCGCTGATTTTGGAGTGCTTCAAGCCCTTTCTGAAAAGACGAAAGGACAGTTTTTTGAACGGGATCAACTGAATGATTTGAAAGTACTATTTAGCGACAAATCTAAGTTTCCATCCATTTCATATACAAGCGAAACGAAGAAATCTATGTTACATGAAAAGTGGATATTTTTCCTGATACTACTGTTGTTAACTTTGGAATGGGGTGTTAGAAAATACAAAGGACGCTATTAACGAACTACCATCTTGATGGGGTTTCTATTTCCAATACGTACAAAATAAATTCCCGTACCCAATTTCGCAGAAACAGAGATGATAGCTGAATTAATAGAGATATCCTCGGTATAGATTCGCCTACCTACTTCATCAAAAATTTGTACTGTTTCCATAGTCTTCAATGGAAATTCAAAGGTTATATGAAAGGTTCCATTGTTTGGGTTTGGAGATAAGATATAAGAGGGTTTATTCGCTATATCAGATATTCCAACCGTCCAAATATCAATTTCTTCTGAATTTGAACAACCAAATGCTTCCGTTACCGTTACGGAATAAGTGCCCGGTATTAACCCGGAAATGTTTTGACTTGTGGCACCTGTACTCCAATCATAAGAATACGGGTTTTCGCCACCACTTGGAATAAGATCAATGGCCCCATCGGCAATAGTGCTACTTGTTGCAGGATATCTAGTGTAGGCAATGTTAACTGTTCCAGTCTGCATAGCGGATACGGCCTTAAACATATTCAACCTGCCGCTAGTTATGTTCTTATCCGCAAGATTTGGAACCGTATCTACCGATTCTAATAATTTATTGCGAACCCATAACGTTAAACTATCTGGTCTGGATAAGGCATCATTCATATCAAAACCACACATGGCCGAATACATAGCACCTATTACTCCAGCTACATGAGGAGTGGCCATGGAAGTTCCTGTTTTGTAGCTGTAACCATTATTTAGTACTGTAGATCGAATATCGGTACCTGGAGCGGCTAAATCAATTTGGGTCGCACCGAAACCGCCAAGTAAGGTTCCATTGGTATTAATATTAGAAACCGATACCATAAAATGACTCGGACAGGTAGTAGGGATATCTCCAAATGCATCTACATCAATTCCACTATTACTAGTTGCTGCTAAATTTAAGATTCCGGCTGCGCCAAGTGAGTCGTAAAAAGCACACCAACCAGGATAATCGGCAGGATCCCCATAATCTATCCCAAATGAAGAGTTTGTAACCACCACAAAAGCTCCGGAATCTCCATTGGTTTCGTTGTATTTAGACCGAAGTTCTAATGCGTACCCATAGCCTTCTAGCACAATGGCTTCGTTCGTTGAGGAGGCTTGAATAGGCAGGATTTTCCCTCCCCAAACAATTCCAGCTATACCTTCCGCATTATTGGTTCTTGCGGCCATTATTCCAGCCACATGTGCCCCATGATCATCAGGTCCAATATTTCCCGTATGTGAAAATGCATTCCAACCATCGTAATCATCAATGTATCCGTTATGGTCGTCATCCATTCCGTTGTTGGGGATTTCATGTTTGTTTTTATAGAGATTCAAATCAATATGATTCATTTCCATCCCACCATCTACTACTGCCATTACTATGGTATCACCCGATTGAGTAACGTTGTCAGTGGTAATGTCCCACGCTTCGGGGGCGTAAATACGTGCGGTAGCAGAATTACCGAGCGACCATTGAACAGGGTATTCTAAATCGTTAGGAACGGTTGATCGTAATTTTATGTTGTTATGGTTGGGTTGAGCGATAGAAACTCGTTCATCATTTTTTAAAAGTTCAATCGCTTCTTTAACTGTTAATTGATTCGGGTTAAATTCAATTAAACTCACATGTGCTCGTTTTGACAGAATCCTATTTAAGGTAAACTCCCCTTCAGGAACCTGGTTGTTCAACGTTTGGATAACCTCCGAAATGGAATATTGCCCATGTACAAACACAATGGCTTGATGCTTAAAAAAACTTTCTTGACTCCAACTATAAAATGAAATAAATACAACCACTAAACCGACAAAAACTTTCTTCATAAATCCTCTTGAGTTGGCGAATATAAATGCATTTCATGCTCCTACCAATTTAATGATGGTTTGGGGCATTAATTTGACATTAGTGAGATAAAGTAATTGGGTAATTACTATGTATATAATCCGAAAGGAAGTATCGAATCCTGTATCTTTCGGCCGATCTAAATAAACCTTCTTAATGAGCTTTTTAGTTTACAAATCATCTGCCGGTTCGGGTAAAACCTTTACGTTGGTAAAGGAATATTTAAAATTGGCATTGGGTAGTAACAACCCCATGGTATTTAATCAAATATTGGCTATTACCTTTACCAACAAGGCGGCTAGCGAAATGACCGATCGTATTTTGCTGACTTTGGAAGAAATGAGTGGCGTCAGTACACCCATGAAATCTGGAACGCGTGACTTAATGAGTTTATTAGCGGTTGAACTGGAAATTTCGGAAGCGTTACTTAAAAAAAGAGCGCGGGTGACCTTAAAAAAGATTGTCCATAATTACCGAGATTTTTCGGTGGGAACTATTGACAGCTTTGTACATCGTATCATTCGTAGTTTCTCTACCGAAATGGGACTGAATCAACAGTTTGAAGTGGAGTTGAATACGGATAGTATTTTGAAACGTGCGGTGGACTTAATGTTAGATAGAGTAGGAGTAGATAAAGTCCTTACCCGATTCATAAAACAATACATTGATGCCAAATTTGAAGAAGGTCAAACTTGGAAAATTGACGAAGATTTATTTGGCTATGCTAAGGGATTGCTATTAACACATGAATGGTATTACCTGAATAAAGCGAAAGCAATATCTTTAGAAGAATATGCCAAACGTTACGAACAATTATCAAAAGAAGTAAAAGAATATCAGAAACATATAGGTAGCCTGGCAACCGTGGCATTTATGTATGCGATAGATGGAGTGGAGGCCAGTAGTTATGCGAATAGAGGGGTACTAGTTAACTACTTTAAAAAGATAACCCAAAAGGATTTTCAACCTCCTTATGGGGCGCAAATCCAAAAGTTAATGGACAACGAATCTAGTAAATGGTTTGCGACCAAAGCCTCTGCAGCGGATAAAGCAACTATTGAGGATAAACGTCCTTTTTTGGAACAGAAAATAAACGAAATTCAGCAATTTCGTTCCGAGAATGAAAAGCGGTATTTGTTCCAAAAACTCATGCTGAATAATATGTATCGCGTGGCATTATTATCTGAAATTGATAAATATGTGCAACAAATCAAGCAGGAAAATGATTTGGTATTAATTTCTGATTTCACCGAATTGGTAGGCGAAATTACTCGAAATGAAATGGTGCCGTTCATTTTTGAAAAATTAGGGGAACGCTACAATCACTTTTTGTTTGATGAGTTTCAGGATACCTCCTTAATGCAATGGCATAATATGCTACCGTTGGTGGAGGAGAGTTTGTCTAAAGGCGGAACTAGTCTGGTGGTAGGGGATGCCAAACAATCCATTTACCGATGGAGAGGTGGGGTAGTAGAGCAATTTGAAAACTTGCCACTGGTGTATAACCCCTATGCAGATTCTTATGTCCAGGATAGAGAAATATCTTTAACAGGAAACAATAAAGAAGTCCCATCCTTAAACAAGAACTACCGTTCTATGGCTAACATTGTACGGTTCAATAATCTCTTTTTTGAAAGAGCGAGTAAGGCCTTTGGCGGAATGATTGAAGAGTTTTATAAAGATGTAAAACAAGAAATAAAGGATGAGGAGTCTACTGGATATGTGGCGTTCAAATTTTTTAATGGAAAGACGAAGGAGGAATCTACCCAAGCCATAAAAGAAGAAATTGCCACGTTAATTCCAAGGTTGGTAAAGGAAGGTTATGCGTTAAAGGATATGGCGATCTTAACCAAAACAAAAAAAGATACACCCGCTTTAGTAGAGTATTTAAATGTGCGTAATATTAATGTGATTTCGAGTGAAAGTTTGCTGGTAGGTAATTCGCCTGCCGTGAAATTGGTAGAAAGTACCTTGGTGTATTTCAATAAACCCGGTGAAGTATTTTACATGAGTAACGTCCTGATTAAGATCAATGAGTTGTTTCCGAAACCTAATTTCCACAAGGTAATAAATACGCCTAAAGAACTGGATGAATTACGTTTTCAAACCCTATTATCGGAATGGGGAATAAGCTTAGATCGTAAAGAAATCTTGTCCTTACCCTTATATGAAATGGTATCTGCAATTGTGGAGGCCTATGGATTACAAAATATTCAAGACAATAGATTAGCGTCTTGGATGGATTATATTTTCAACTTATCACAGAAATCAGGTATTGGAATATTTGATTTATTGGATGATTGGGAAGGCCAAAAGGATAAATTAAGTATTCAAATACCGGAAGATGTGGATGCGGTGAATGTTTTGACTATTCATAAATCTAAAGGTTTGGATTGGCCTGTGGTTATTATGGCTCAGGGGAATTGGGCTATCAAACATAATAAACATACAATGTGGGTGGAAGTTCCCGAAAGTGATCCGGTGCCGGTAATGATTGTACCGGTCTCAGATAATCAACTAAAAGATTCTGTTTTTGACAAAGAGCTAGCGCTAGAATCACAACGATTATTGGTGGATAGTGTAAATGCTATGTATGTCGCTTTTACTCGTGCAGCAGACCGGTTGTATGTGATGACTCATAAACCCCAGGATAGTTTTTTCGGTCAGGTTTTCCCTATCCTTGAAGAAATGGTTGGGCATGAAAAAGTGAATGTGACTTATGACGATTCTAGTGGTAAAACGGAACTGGAGACGTTCACATTCGGAGAATTGAATGTGGTGGAAAGGGAAGTTTCCAATACGGATTCGAATTTGATAAAATTGAAGAACCATAAGAATTCGCTGTATCGTACCAAACTAAAAGTAAAGAAGAATTACTTGAAATGGATGGATGATTCGGGCGAACGAAATTATGGGAATCTAGTACATAAAGCATTTTCATTTATTTCCACCGCAACGGATTTAGAAGAGGCTATTTTGGCTTTAATTAATCAAGGAGACATTGATCAGGAAGAAGAAAAACAGGTCCGTACTGAAATTACCAATGTATTGCATCATCCGGATGTAAAACCATTTTTTAAGGAGGGCTTGGTGGTGAAAAATGAAGCAGAGATAATATTGGCCAATGGGGATTTACTACGTCCTGACCGAGTGGTATTTGATCGGGATGAGGTCATTGTAATAGACTTTAAAACAGGAATGCGCAAACCTCAACACGACCAACAGATCATAAGCTACAAACAACAATTAATGCAAATGGGTCATGCCTCTGTTCGTGCCATCCTTATTTATACCAGTAGTGTAGAAGTATTGGAAGTTTAACCGTTAATATGGACATACCAAGTACGTAAACAGCTTTCAATTTCGTTGGTCGTAAATGGTTTGGAAATATAATCATCCATACCTGCTTCAATGTAGGATTGTTTATCGGTACCCATGGCATTTGCCGTAACCGCAATAATTATCGGTTTGGTATTTCCATACATACGTACAATTTCTTTGGTCGCAGTTACACCGTCCATTACCGGCATTTGAACATCCATGAAAATAACATCAAATTCTTGGATTTTTAATTCATCCAATGCCTCTTGTCCATTTGAAACAATCACGGGGTTATATCCCATTTTATTCAAATTTATCTTTAATAGCTTTTGGTTTATTTCGTTGTCTTCAGCTATTAGAATCTTTAAAGGACAAATTAATCCAAGTTCTTTATCAAACTTCACCTTTGTTTTAGATGTGGGGTTAATGGTCACTTTTGCACTTTTTTCCGATTTCGCTTTTAACTCAAACGTGAACTTGGAGCCTTGAGCAAATTCACTTTCCAAATGGATTTGAGTTCCCATCATACCTAGTATACCCTGAGAAATGGATAATCCTAGTCCTACCCCCGAATATTGGCGACTAACTTTGGAATCAAGTTGATTAAAGGAGGAGAATATTTCCTTTTGTTTGGCCTTTGGTACTCCAATACCAGAATCGGAGACTTCAAATCGGATGGTGACAATTTCACCATTCAAGGTAGGTTCGGTAGCGACTAGCATCACCGTCCATTTGACAAATCCCTTATGTGTAAATTTGATTGCATTACTTAATAGATTCACCACCACTTGTCGTATTCTTGGGGCATCAACAAAAACAACAGCTGGGATTTTATGGTCAATTTCTACCTCCAGGTCTAACCCTTTTTCTACCGCCAAAGGTTCAAACATGTTCACTACATGCGTGAGTTCCTTTTTAAGGTCGGAGGGTTGTAATTTAATATTTACTTTTTTTGCTTCTACTCGAGAGAAATCTAAAATATCATTTAATAGTATCAGTAAATTATTACTACTAATACTGATATTGTTTAAGTAGTTTCTTTGAATATCGGTGAGTTTGGTATCTGACAACAAGGAACTCATTCCAATAATTGCATTCATTGGAGTTCTGATTTCGTGAGAAACCATCGCAATAAATTCAGACTTTACCTTTAACCCTTGCTCGGCAAGAGTATTTGCTTCCATTAGGTCTTTGGTCTTTTTTAGATTGTCTTGAATTTGGGTTTTCAATTCTATAGATTGGCGATGTTTAATTCTCGCTTGTCGAGCTAGTGCAATAGCTACGGATAGTGTAATTACAAAAAGCGAAAAGGTGACGAAGAAGTAAAAGGTGCTTTTTTCTTTTTCCTTTTCTTTCAATTCCGTGATCTCTAATAATTGTTCGATGGACTTTTTGTCATTTACAGAATGGTATTTAACCATTAACTCATCCATTTTTTCATTCTTTTCCATTTTTAAAATGGAATCCGCCATTAAATCTGAAATTCGTAAATAGTGATAGGCCATTTCAAAATTTTCAGAGAGGTAAGAAACATTAGCAAGTAAGTTATAGGATTTTTTAAGCGTTTCTTCATTCGGTACATTGGTAATACTTACCGCTTGATTTAACCAGATTACAGCCTTGAGTTTATTATCTGTTTCGTAGGCGATTTTACCGAGGTCGTAATATATTTCAGATAGGATTAATGGATGTTCTCGTTCCGTTAACTCAGATAAAACAGCTTCCAAATTTGATTCTGCCGTTTTCCATTTTCCGGTATCCATTAAATACTCTGCGTAACTTTTAATCGTGAGTTTCAAATGTCCAAAGTCATTTATATCGGTGGAAATATCCATGGATCTTTTATAGTTATCCTCGGCCATTAAAAAATCCCCCTTGGATTTATTAATATTTGCCATGTGAAACCAAATTTCTGCCAATAGAACCTTTTTGTCATACGTAATCGCTAAGGATTTTGCACGCCTTAAATATTCTAAGGCTTTATCATAATCACCCAAATTAGAATAGTTATTCCCAATATTTATTAGGGTAGAAATTTGCTCCCATTTAGGTGCATAGGCAATTTTTAAATCTAAAGCTCTATTTAAATACCTAAGGGCATTGGTATAATCTTTTGTTCGGCTGCTTAATATACTTAGGTTATTTAAAGCTTTTGCCATGTTCGCACTATCCGATTTAATTTTTGAAAGTTCAAAGGACCTATTAAATTTCCGCAGGGCTTCTTCTCTATTTCTGGCAGATAGGTATACCGCACCTAGAGATCTTTCAATGTTTATTTCGGAGGTAGTATCGTGATTGTTTTGTGCAATGATTAGGGCTTTGTTAAAATAATAATACGCAGAATCTTTTTGAGTGTCTTGAAAATGCATCAAACCCAATTGATGGTAGGCATGGCCTATTAAATTGGCGTCTTTGGTGTCTTTGGCATATTCCACAAAGGAATTTGCAATCTCAAAAGCACGCTCAAAAGAATAATTAGCGTTGGTTTGAATCGCTTCTTCAAACCGGAATTTCATTTCTATAACTGGCAAACTACTGGAGTAGAATGACAGGGTATCGTAAGAATTTTGAGCGCTAATATGGCTGCCAAAAAATGGTATTAAAGCGATAAAAATTGAGACTGATTTTAACCAAATTTTCACACGTCCAAATTATAACTAATTTGAGATTCCTAAATCAATTTTTTTTGTTTTTTTTGTATAAACTAAACGCTATTGAAAGATTCCAAAATTGCTACACTTGAGGCTCAGAGAATAAGTTTGTTACATAAGTTGGAACGGGTTTCTGAAAAAAACCTGAATCAAGATTTGAGGAAAGGAAAATGGTCTATTCTTCAAGTTTTGGAACATGTCATTGTGTGTGAGGAGCTATCTATTCAATATGCTTTTCGAAAAATAACACAACCTGATTCTCTTGAACGGGTAGGGGTGAAGTCTAAAGTCTTATCGAAAATAGTGACTTTGGGGTTAGGTTTGAAACTTAAACATGAAGCCCCCTCAGTAACAAAACCCAATTCTGATCGAAATACTTCCTTGGATACCCTGAGAGAAAGATGGGAGATATCTAGAGATAATTTGGAAGAGTTATCTATACAATCTACCGGTTTTTTGGAATTAGGTATAGGAAAACATCCTTCCATAGGGAGTATGAGTTTTTCTCAAATCCTAGCTTTTTTTAGGGCGCATTATAACCATCACTTAGTTCAAATAAACACATTGTTTGAATTAGCGATGGCGAACCAGGATAAAAACGGTTCAGATAAAAAATGACTAGAGCCTCTTTGCTTCTTCCCAATAAACATCCATTTCGGCTAAAGTCATTTGATCAAGGGGTTTCCCCAGGTCTTTACATTTTTGTTCGAGGTAATTAAAGCGTTTAGTAAATTTTTTGTTCGTACGCTCCAGTGCATCCTCTGGATTTACCTTAATGTGGCGCGCATAATTGATTAAAGAAAAAAGAACATCTCCAAATTCTCCTTCAATTGCCTCGGGCGAACTACCCTTATTTACCTCTACCTCAAGTTCGGCTATTTCTTCTTTTACTTTATCCCAAACCTGGTGGTCGTGTTCCCAATCAAACCCAACTCCTTTAACCTTATCTTGAATCCGATTTGCCTTTACCATCGCAGGAAGCGATTTCGGAACGCCTTGTAAAACGGTTTTTCTTCCCTTTTCCTTTAATTTTATTTGTTCCCAGTTTCGTTTTACTTCTTCCTCGTCTTTCACCGTTACATCCCCATAAATATGAGGATGTCTTCGAATCAGTTTTTCTGAAATTCCATTTAATACATCGGTAATATCAAACTGATTGGTTTCGCTCGCTATTTTACTATAAAATACCATGTGAAGCATAATATCTCCAATTTCACCTTTCAGTTCTTCAAAATTTTTTTCAAGGATGGCATCCGATAATTCATATGTTTCCTCGATGGTTAAATATCTAAGGGACTCCATGGTTTGTTTCATGTCCCAAGGGCATTTTGCTCTTAGGTCATCCATTATGTTTAAGAGTCTTTCAAATGCTGCAAGTCTTTGGTCCATGTTTATTATGTTTCGTGCAAAATTAGTAATAATTCTGGGTGTAAATAGGGCTAGATTCTCTGGTTTTTCCTTTTTGTAAGTACCAGGTTAATTTATACCTAAATTGTGTCTGAATTCCCTTTTTCAACTTCATTTTTTCCTACCTTTGTTCCATGGTTTTAAAATTAATTTTACTCTCTATTTCTTTAATGGCTTTGGCATTTGCAGGTCTGGGAATTAAGATTTTAGTAAAAAAAGACGGTGAATTTGCAGGTACGTGTGCCAGTAAAAATCCTCTCTTGGTGAAAGAAGGTGTGGAATGTGGTTGTGGTGGAGCTGATAATTGTGAAGAAGATTAATTAATAGTTTGTTATTTATGCTAGTTTATAATCTCCTTTTTTGTGAAAAGTTTTAAAATAAGTGGTAACTCTGGTCTACCCATTACCTTCGATTTTCATTTTTCTGATTCTAAATCCGAAGCCCCGGTAATCGTGTTTTTACATGGCTTTAAAGGTTTTAAGGATTGGGGACAATGGCCTTTAATGGCAAAGGTCCTGTCGGATAAGGGGTTTAATGTATTGCGAATGAATTTTTCGCATAATGGTACTACCCCGGAAACCCCCATTGACTTTACAGACCTAGAAGCTTTTGGAAATAATACGTTCTCCAAGGAGGTTCAGGATGTAACAGATGTACTGGATTGGTTACATTCTGAAAATGAAATTTCATCCGGTATAGATTTATCCAAAATACATTTATTGGCACATAGTAGAGGTGGGGCTATAGCTTTAGTATCCGCTAATGAGGATCCTAGGGTGTCACGTGTGGCTACCTTATCTGGGGTAGGTGATTTGGTGCGATTTTCAGAAAAGGAGTTGGCCTTTTGGAAACAAAAAGGGGTCGCTTTTTCGATGAATGGACGTACGCAACAACAAATGCCGATGTACTACTCCCTTGCAGAAGATTATTTGGCCAATGAAGATCGTTTTGCTCCTCAAAAAGTGGTTCAGAGCTTAACACAACCCTATTTAATAATCCACGCTGAAAATGATGAAACGGTCTTGTTACATGAGGCGGAACAAATGAATCGTCTTGGAGGCTCCTCTACCCTGGTGGTCATAAAGGACGCTAATCATGCATTTGGAGGTGGACATCCTTTTGAAAAGCATGTTTTGCCCGAACATACCCAAAAGTCGGTATTTCATATAGTGGAGTTCTTTAACCGGTAGTATCTATTCCCTATTTAGCTACATTTGTCATATGAAACGTATACTTTTAATATTAGGACTGGTTATTCTGGGAATTCAATTTGTTAGAATCGATTACTCCGGTCCCATGGTCTCGATTGAAACCGATTTTATCTCCATGACTAATCCTCCGGAAGAAATAGAAGATATTCTAAGATCTTCCTGTTATGATTGCCATTCAAATCAAACAAAATATCCTTGGTATAGTCAAATAGCACCCGTTTCATGGTGGATAGCAGACCATATAAAGGAAGGTAGAGAGGAGTTGAATTTTTCATTATGGGGTACTTTTTCTGAAAAAAGAAAATCAAAAAAATTACACGAAATAATAGAAGAAGTGGAGGAAGGGGAAATGCCCTTAAGTAACTATTTAATTACCCACTCTGATGCGGAATTAAGCAAGGAGAAATCGGACCAATTAATAGAATGGGTTAAATATTTAGAAATAAAAAAACAATAAAATACTATTTTCAAATTGTACCTGAATTCTGTTTTGAATTCAGGTTTTTTTTTGGTCCTAGTACTATTTATTAACTCACAAGAAATATCTTTAGCTAGCTACCGTTATCCTCCTTAAATAGTATCAAATGAGTATGCTCAAACGTATTTTATATTGGTTTACGGTGATATTACTCACCCTAATTGTGGGAGTAGTACTCTTTGTAACGGCTGTAAATTTTGAGTTTTTTGGACATCTATACAGTAAAACCGAATTAAAGGAATTCAAGAACCAAGCGGCTACTGAGGTGTACTCTTCCGATAACCAAGTTATTGGGAAGTTTTTTGCCGAAAACCGGACCAATATTACCTATGATCAGATTCCTGTTCATGTAGTACATGCCTTGGTGGCTACCGAAGATGCTCGTTATTTTGAACATGAAGGGATTGACTCCAGGAGTTTGGTGAGGGTTTTATTTAAAACCATTTTGTTAAGTGAACGAAGTTCGGGTGGAGGAAGTACGATCACTCAGCAACTTCTTAAAAACATGTATGGCCGGAAAAATTTTGGCCCATTAACCATGTTGGTTAACAAAACCAAAGAAGCCCTTTTGGCCACGCGTTTGGAAGAAATTTATAGTAAGGAGGAAATCTTAGCCTTGTATTTAAATACGATTCCCTTTGGGGAAAACGTATTTGGGATAGAGTCGGCTTCTCGTTTGTTCTTTAATAAAAAGGTGCGAAATTTAAACATTTCCGAAGGGGCCGTATTGATTGGGATACTTAAGGCCAACACCTATTACAATCCCCGTTTGTACCCGGAACATGCATTTGAGCGAAGGAATGTGGTATTGCACCAAATGAAAAAGTATGGTTATTTATCGGAGTATCAAACGGATTCGTTACAAACACTTCCCATTGTTTTGGATTATGCCAATTTTGAATCCAATGGTACAGCTAACTATTTCTTGATAGAGGTAAAAAAAGAGCTCCAAGAGATTTTGTCAGATATTGAAAAAGAATCGGGAAACGTTTGGGATTTCCGTTCGGATGGACTCCGGGTGGAAACGACTTTGAATTCTGAAATTCATGGTTATGGTTTAATTGCTTTTAGAAAGCATCTAAGTACCATGCAAAATCGATTGCAATTGCAATATGCTTCTGGGAAATCCCGAACGGAATTAAACGAACGAATAGAAGCATGGGCTAGTAAAAGAGGGCGTGATTTATCTAAACAACGTACCCAAGAAATATTTTCTTGGGATGATCTATATTCTGATTCTATAAGTGTTAGGGATAGCTTACAAATGGCACTGACTACCTTGCATGCGGGTTTGTTATCGGTTAATCCAAAAACAGGTGCCATTCTTTCATGGATTGGTGGGATCGACTTTAGAACGCAGCCTTTTGATCAGGTAAAGGCCAAAAGGCAAATGGCCTCTACCTTTAAACCCATTTTATATGCAGCGGCATTAGAAAAAGGAATGTCACCTTGTGATTATTTAAGCAATACCGCTAAAGTATTTACAGATCAAGATAATTGGAAAGTCCGTAATTACGATCATTCGGAAGGAGGGGAGTACTCCTTAACGGGAGCATTAATTCGTTCCAAAAATATTCCAACGGTGGATTTATTATTCAAAGTAGGATTTGATGAGGTAGACTATTTATGGCGAAAAATGGGTTTTTCATCTAAGTTGCCACACGTGCCTGCTATGGCTCTGGGTATTGTAGACGCCAGTTTATATGAATTGGCAGGTGCTTATTCTGCATTTGCGAATGGCGGTGAAAAAGTTCCGTTTTATAGTATTCAACGAATTTATGCTGCGGATGGTAGTTTAATTTATCAACGACAGGCCGGGTTAGGAAAAGAACAAGTTATGGAATCTCGAACGGCTAGTTTGATGAACGAAATGCTTCAACGAGCCATAAATGAAGGTACAGGAACGGCTATTAGAAAGACGTATAATGTGAAACTTCCATTGGCCGGGAAAACCGGAACTTCTCAAAACTTTGGAGATGCGTGGTTTGCTTCTTATAATCCCAATATAGTCATGGTTACCCGTGTAGGGGCTTCGTATTCCTCCATTCATTTTAATTCTGGGGCAAACGGGTCTGGAGGAAGATTGGCATTGCCTTTAGTGGGATTGACGTTACAACAATTAGAAAAAAACAGGGTCTTAAGAGACATTTATTCTGAGGGATTTAAGACTCTGGATGCAACCAATCATGCGGAGTTAGAATGTCCAGACTATGAGGTAGATAATACCATTGATAAAATAAAAGGTATCTTTTCAAAGAAATCTACTACCATAAGCCGGTCAGAAAAGAAGCAAGAGGCAAAAATTAAAAAATATTCCAAGAAGAAAAAGAAAAATGGTTGGTTTAAAAAGAAAAATAAATGATTGAAAAACCGGAAGTTTTAGATCCTCAAGTTTATTATAAGTCGCTGATTGATAAAGTGATTGAGGTAGATGCTATTGAGGCATTGGAAAACTCTTTAGATGAAACGATAGATTTGATGGAGAGTGTTCCAAGGTCTAAAGAAGATTATTCTTATGATGAAGGTAAATGGAATGTAAAGCAGGTATTCCAACACTTGGTGGATTGTGAACGAATTATGGCGTATCGGATTTTGAGTTTGGCTAGAAACGAAAAAGGAACTCTTTTGGGTTTTGATGATCAAGGATATGTTGCCATGGACGGCACCTCTAATCGCACTATTTTGGAAATAATGAAGGACTTTGTTGCTGCCAGAAATTCGACCATTTCTCTGTGTAAGTCCTTACCCGTAAAACAACTGGATTTGATGGGTAATGCCAATGGAATACCATCCACTGCCCGTTTGGTTACTTGGTTTATAGCGGCTCACAACTATCACCATAATACGGTTATTATTGACCGATACCTCACCTCTTAGAAAAAATAAAATTTCTTAAAAAAAGAACTGAAATTTGTAAGTGCCCCACTTCCATGTTATTTTTCTCTTCCTAATCATTCGATTAAATTAATTTTCATGCGTTTTTTCCTAATTGTTTTTTTCATTACCTCGTCCTTTTATACTCTTTTGTCTCAGGATAGTAGCTTAGTCCCTATCCACGTTTTTGAACTGCGTGGGGTAGTATTGGATTCGGATACAAAGAATCCCCTTCCTTATGCTAATATTGTTATTGAACGAATAAACCAAGGAGGCATTACCAATGAGGTCGGAGAGTTTTCGTTAGATACTCTAGGGGTTTTGTTATCAGACTCCATTAGTTTTCTTTACATAGGTTACAAAACCCAAAAGGTGACGGTTCAACATTTTTTTGAAATGGGAACGGTTTATTTAAAAGAGGATATTCAAAATTTGAATAAAGTTTTTGTTTTTGGTAGTCCACCAGATCCAAAATCAATTGTGAAAAAGGTAATTGAAAATAAAGAAAAGAATTACAAACGAACCTTGAAATCAGAACACGTTTTTATTCGTTCTAGAAGTACTTCTGATTTAGAAGATTACCATTTGGAGTATAAAAAAAGTTCAATTTCGTCATTGGATGAAAAAATGATTAAGGAAATGGAGGATAAAACCCCTAGGCATTCCACTTCATACACTGATTTTTTAACCAAGGTGTATTATACTGCTCCAAGCTCTGACTCTTTTAATTATAAAACGGACCCCATTCGGATAGTAAGTTTAAAGGAAAAAGAATTGAATGATATGGATCAACTGGAAGAGGTGTTTGAAGATGTTTTTTCGAATACAGAACAGGAGGAATACTGGAAATTTAAATCCGGTATTTTTAGTTTTAAAATGGACTCCAATGATATTTCTACCTCGGAAGACACTACCCGTCCAGAAAACTCGGTCCATTTTTTACAATCATGGTACATGGTACATCGAGCCATGAAATTCAGTTCGTTAAAACCCAATTCAAGTTGGGAGTTTTTATATGCTACAGGAAAGTATAATTATGAATTAGTTGGGGGAACCAATGTGGGAACTGAAGACGTTTATGTCATTGATTTTACTCCCAAGAGGGGAGGGTTGTTTATTGGACGAATGTATATTTCGGTGGAAACTTACGCGTTGATTAGGGCCGATTACGAGTATGATGTAGGTAAGGTAGGTACCGATATTCATTTATTGGGAATTGGGTATACGGAAAGTAATTTTGCGGGTTCCATATTATTTGAAAAAGTGGATTCAACCTATCAATTAAAGTACTGTTCGAAGAAACAAAGGACCGAGGGAAGTATGGACCGATCTTTTTCTTTGATGAAAAAGAAAAAGAGATTTTTTATTGACAAGAAATTAAAGGAAATTAAGATTGGATTAAATATCACAATGAAGGAGGATGTTTCTTTTGAATTTTTGGTGCTTTCTAGGAGCCCTACTACCCAGGCTGAATATACTAGTTTTAAAATGCCTAAGTATTCCACTGTTCAATATGTAGATCAATTTGATGATGATTTATGGAAAGGATATTCCATCATTGAACCAACCAAACGAATGCGGGAGTATAAAAAGAGGTAAATCAAAAAACTATGTATGTTAGAAATTAGACCTACCTGTGAAAATTGTAAGGTTCTTTTGCCTCCCGATAGTAAGGTGGCTATGATTTGTACCTTTGAATGTACTTTTTGTAAAGACTGTGTGGAGAATATACTTCACCAAGTTTGTCCAAACTGTGGTGGTGGTTTTCAAATTCGGCCTATCCGTCCATCCCACTTATTGAAAAAGTATCCTGCTTCCACTCAAGTAATTTATAAGCCTTTAAAGTAGGAGGTTCTATTCCTCTATTTGGCGATCCATTACTCCCCGAATAAATAGTTTGTGTTCTGGGTTTTTAGTATTAGTGGTCACCACTAGGCCATGGAATTGAAGACCTTTTTTTCCAATGGTGTTAAAAAACACATGGATTTCTCCGCTTTCTCCTGGGGCAATGGGATCAATGGAATAATGAGTGGTAACACATTCACAATTGGTGGATACATCCTCAATAATTAGGGGCTTTTCTCCTGAATTAGTAAATTTAAATATGGTTTCCAATTCGCTATTAAGCGAAATGTTGCCAAAGTTATGGGTGGTGTTTTGAAAAATAACCACCGCACTTGAATCCCCAGGGAAGGTTTGTTCCACCCAAATAATTTCCACCTTTCTAGCCTCAGAAGCTCCGGAACTGTAGACCGATTGACGTTTGCTTTTTAGGTCATCACTTACCTTTCCTAAGGAAAAGAATTCGCCAAAAGGAATCTGTCTAAACTTTAAGAGACCCGCATCAATGGCAGGTTGTAACATGCCTTTGTTACAGGTGTACAAATAGTTTTCAATGGAGCTAATTCTACGAAGTGCCAAATTATCATTGTATGCCGCATCTCCCAATGGACTCGTAAAACCTTTTACTCCTAATTGGAGTTTATACCCCTTATCCAAATACTTTTCAAGAGAGTCGGCTAGCATTTGAAGTTTGATAAAACCTACTTCCACATCTTGCACAAAAAAAGAGTCAATTAGGGAGTGATTAGGAGCTTGTTTTAAAAATTGTGGCTTTCGTACCAAGTAGTCAGTAAAGGTTTCCTGATAGGTAAGGGTAGTTTGGGTAGCTCTAGAATTGGAATTAGGTTTATCATTATCAAAATATAAAGCAAGAGGGAGAAACTGAACGGCTTGTAAACGTACTTCCAGGTTTTCCTCTACTGGAATTTCTTTCAATAGGGTGTCTGTTTGGGTGGTGTCAATTGCATTAAAAAAATAAATGTCATTGCAACAAGTTTCTCCTTTAAGAGTATATCCTGAGGGTCGGTTAGAAACAAATGCCCCTTTTTGAGTACCGGGAATGGCGGAGTAGTACATATCATTAACCGATGAGTTTGTGGGTTTTCCTATATTTTGTGGTTTTTCAAATTTTCCAGGTAAGCCTTTTGATTTGAAAATGTCAAACCCACCAAAACCAGGATGATAATTACTACTAAAAAACAACGTTCCGTCTGTAGAATTGAAGAAAGGAGTAATTTCATCCCCTTTTGTATTTATTTGTCGACCTCCATTTTTGGGACGTCCATACTTGGTCCCATTTTTCTGAATTTCTACGGTCCATATATCCTTTTTCCCCCGAGACCTAAAACGATTGGAAGAAAAGAATAAATAGGTCTTCCCATTGCTTAAAGTGGCTACCATGGGGTGAGTTGTTATGGCACCTTCTTCATTAATATTAGGGCCGAGTTGAACGGCATTTTCCCAATGGTCTTCATACCAATTGGAGACATAAATGGCGCATCCTTTTTCGTTGCATCGTGTAAAATACATTTGAGAACCATCGGGGGTGATAGCCGGGTTGGCATTATTCTGTAGGGTATCGTTAATGACAGAATCTATAGCGGAAACTTCCCACCCTTTTTTGGTTAGAAAAGCATTGTAAATAATGGACTTGTATTGATTAGCGTTTATCTCAAGTTTTTTGGTTCGATTGGAATCAAAACGAAGAGCGGAGAAAACAATATGACTATCATTCACAAATCTCGGACCGTACTCTGCATCAAAGCTATTTAGATCAAAACCTGGATGCTGGATTTCAACCATCTCTTGCATGGCTTGCCATGATTTAGCCAATAAACAGGTGGTAATTTCTTCTTTAGCTAATTTGTAATAAGTCAAAGTTTTATCCGTGCAAATTTCTCTATAGAAGTCAAAGTAGACGCCTGCTTCCTCATATAATTCTTGTCGCTTTAGCATATCCGCTAAATGAAATACGGCTTCGGGATATGTGACTTGATCATCTATTTCGGTAAGGTCTTGGTAGGCTTTTTCTGCCTTTTTGTAATTGTTGGATAACCGTTCCGACTCTGCATAGTACCACATTATTTCTAAATCAATAGAATCTTGTTGCATGGCTTGATTAAAATAATAGGCCGCTCCCAAATAGTCTTTTTCGCTAAAGGATTTAAAACCGTATCTCGACCAATCCTGGCCAAAACCCAAAGTAACCAGTGTCACTAATAGTCCCGTTAAAGCGAACTTTTTTAATACGGATGTGTATGTATTTATGTAATTCAAATGGCTCTTTAAATATAATCTGGACAGGTTTTGTAGTATTGACGAGCAGGTTGTGCTTCTCTAAAAATATAGATGAAACTAAGTTCAAAACCACCTCTGTATCGAGATGCTACGTTGAAATCGGAATAGGTAATATCATAGGATAAACCTACATTTAAATTGTTCCAATCCATACCAACCGACATAAATCCAGCATCCCCAACTCGGGTCCATAAGCCCATATAAAGCGCCCTATAATGATGACTCCTTCCGTCCAAAATATACTTGCCGTTTATACCGGGTGTTAGTTGTTGATGGGGCCCTTGTTTCATGATTAATACAGAGGGAATTAAATCTACTTTTTGAGATATACTGAATTGATATTTTGCATGAATAGAAAATCGTAGGTCCAATCGGTAAGCATCATTTGCGTAAAAATTTATATTGGGCTGTGTTAAATTGTGAAGGGCAATTCCGGCTTCAATAATCTTTCTTGGAGCTAGTTTGGTTTGCCATACTAATCCTGTATTTAAATTGAAATAACTTGTATTGGAACTAAAAGATTCTACACTTCCACCTCCTCCATTTTGATTTCCAAATTGAAGTTGCGATTGGTCAATTTGTCGTTGCCCATAACCAAATTGTAAACCACCAGTAAGGGTGTTTTTATGGGTGTGACTTACCTGTATGGTATAAGATCCGCTTCCATTAAAATGTAATGTACCCAAATTACCATCACCAGCTTTGTCAAAATAAAAATCAAGTCCAACTCCTAAACCCTCTTGTTTCATGAAATTATGCGCATCACCCGAGAAAGCTATTGTGGAGTACGGAACGGAAACAGAAGCCCATTGAGATCGGTATATTCCTGCCACACGGTATGTTCCTTTAAATTGGCCAGTAAGTGCCGGGTTTAAGCGTGCCGGAGCCTGGTTGTATTGTGAAAAATGAATGTCTTGCGCATGCGAATTCAAAACTGTAAAGAATGAAATACAGAGCACCAAAATTGGAATATAAACCGATAGTTTTTTCATTAGCGAATCACCGTGATATTTCCTTTTTTATGAAATTCCCTTTTATCAATACAGGTAATGTTCAAATGGTACATAAAAACAACTGGATCTACATACCTAGCGTTGAACTTCCCATCCCAAGCAAGGGTCGGGTCGGTGGTTTCAAAAACTAATTCACCCCAACGATTGTAAATTTTTAAATCGATCGACTCAATGACTTTTCCAGTAACCAAGTATTCATCATTTTCCCCATCCAAATTTGGAGAGAAGGCATTCGGAATAAAAATGTCAGGTTCGCCACAATTTATTTCATAGGAAGAAATTCGTATACGATCAGAGTAGGAACATGTGGTGTTGTTTGGATCTGTAACATTAACCGTATATGTGGTGGTTTGAGTTGGTGTTACCAATGATGAAGACTCGTTGGGGGTGTCAAAATCATCTGCTGGAGTCCATGAGTAATTAAACCCCGTATTTGGAATGACGGATAAAGTAGTACTGAAACCCAATAAAACAGAGTCTTCTAAAGAGGACGCCATTACGACCGAATCATTCAGAATAGAAACCGATACTTCTACAGAATCGGTGAAGGTACACCCGCTATCATTTAGGGCGGTTACGTAATACCAGGTATCCATTATTGGAGCGACCCAAATGTGGGTCGTATCAAAACTACCTATAATTTCGCTAACAGGCGACCAATAAAAACTCATTGGATTGTTCGGGAATTCATTAATGGCATGCACTAATACGGTGTCTTGTTGGCAAATAAAAGTATCGGCCGAAACAGCTATGGTTTGGTCACTGATGACCGAATAGATACTATCTGTGACTTCACACCCATCTGGATTTTTGACATTAAAATAGTAAAATTGAAACGTGTTAGATTGGAATGCAGAGGCCGTACTATCTGTTAAGGAAGTATTCAATGTATCACTAAGATTGGATTGAGAAGACCAAATGAATTCAGATCCAGTGCCATTGGAATTACCCATTAAATTGACAGCGGGGTTATCACTACAAATAATAAGTAACGAATCCGTTTCCGCTTCTATGTAACTTACGGTAATAATATTAGTGACAGAATCGGTACACACATGGTTTACCACCAATAGGTAGGTGGCATTCGAAGTTAAATTTACGGTGGGATTATGAATTGTAGAATCGCTTAAACCGGTAGAAGGTATCCATGAATAGGTGGCTCCTGAAGTGGTGTCTTCTGGAATTCCAATTTCACTTTCTTGGTCAAAACAAGCTATGGAGTTTACCGTATAGTTACTGTCCGATTTTATGCGAATGGTCTTAGATAGGGTATCAGATTGAGGACATATACTGGTATCGGTTGCGATTAGGGTGATGGTATAGATCCCTTTTTGAGTGTAAATAGTAGAAGGGTTACTTTGAGTAGAGCTACCTCCGTTTCCAAAGGTCCAATGATAGGTAGTTAAAGATAAACTGTCGGAGGTATTCGTAAACGGAATAAGATCCGGAGCACAACCTTCCAATGGGAAAGTGAAATCAGCAATAATTGGATTTTGAAGATCGTTTACAATTATTTTGAAAGAATCAATGGCCGTACACCCGTTTGGAGAAGTTACTTTCAAATAATATCTAGATATAGAGTCCATAGGGGTCACCCAAACTGATTCTCCTAAACCAATACTCGGAATGGAGTCAGAAAAGTCGGCAAAGTTGGACCATAAATAAGAAATAATTTGACCTTGGGATACCGAATTTAATAAAAAGGGAGCATCCTGTAAACAGACTCTTCGAACCCCCGTAATTAATGTGGAAATGGTATCCACCTCTACCCATTGAGAAACCGTATCAAAACAAATTCCATTGTCAATTATTAAGCGATAAGTGGTATTGTTTAAAGGGGAAGCAATGGGGTTGGATACCAAGGTATCACTTAAACCCATCGTTGGAAACCAGGATATGGAAAGGTTGGGGTCATTATTTTGAGGAATCCCAATTTGAACCCCCTCTTGGTTACAGGAAACTACATTAGGTAATACAGAACTGGTATTATTTAGTATAGTAATTTCTTTGATCATGGAATCGGCCAGATTACACGTTGCCGCATCATTAACAAATAGTTTGATGGTGTAAACACCAGCGGTGGTGTACGTGTGATTGGGTTCAAAACGGGTAGAAGTGGTCCCATCTCCAAAATCCCATAACCAAGTGGTTTGCGATTGCTGTAAACTTAAGTTACTTGGTGTAATGGAAAGGGGGGCACAACCCGAATTTGGGATGTTAAAATCAGCAATGACTATCGGAAGTAAAAAGTCCATTTTAAAGACAGCTAGGTTACAAATACTACCATTAACATTGGACCAAGCACCGGGGTTTGGGTAGGTTGGGAAATCGTTAAAAACACCACATCCGGCACAAACAGATTGATAAATCTTTCCTTTTCGATCAAATCGGCTGGTTCCTCCATCCACATGTTCATCCGCAGTGGTACCCCCCATAAATGTGGCGTAATCCAAAGTGTTTGCATCGGCACTCAAAACCATTAAATAAAAGTCGTGACCATCTGTTGTTCCTTGGTAGGGCCCTCCCGCTGTATCCAGCCCGAGTGTCGATAAATTTCCAGCAATCTGCCTGTTACTTCCCCAACCACTGAGATAAATAGCACTACAAACATCCACTAAAAATGCCGTTGGTGAAATATCCGGGACTCCTCGGCCCGTTCCAAAACGAGTTGCCCAAATCACGGAATCTAATTGAGGTTTGAATTTGACAAGGAATTGTCCCCCTAGTGAATCATGATAATTCGCATTTTGTATGAGGTTTCCTAGAGGTGCAGAGGTTTGACCAAACAGGTGTACATTATCTTCAAAATCGAGCTCCACAAAGTAGCTTTGATCATAAGTAGGAGAGCCATAGTAAGTGCTGTACAATAGGCTACTTCCATCCCCTGTAATGTGTGATACAAACCCGTCAATTCCCCCATTGGAGGTAGTGTCAAAACCAAGAGAAGATATGGGGAAATCATTGGATGCGGTGCCACCTGAAACGTAAATGTTGTTGTTTAAATCAATAGCTACGGAATAGGCCGCATCCGCAGTACTTCCACCCAAATAATTGGTCCATTCCAAAATGCTTAAGTCCTGGTTTAGTTTATATATTATTCCATCTAAATCGGTGCTATTTGGGTTTGGTTTTGTGGTTTGAAAACCAATGGACGTTGTAGGGTTATCATTACTCTTGGTACAAGATACGATATAGACTTTTCCATTTTTATCCAAATCAATCTCCCCCCTAAACTCATCGGCATAGTTGAATCGGGTAGTCCCAATATTTAAGCCATCCGTTTGTGTTCCTCCAAGATAGGTTGAGGCTAATAAATTACTTCCACTGCTGTCAAATTTCGTTACCGTTATATCCGATCCATTTTCATAATTTAAACCCGCATTGGGAATTTGAACAGGAATTACCGGAGAGTGAATGTTAAAACTGGTGTCAAATCCATTGGGAGTAGTGGGGAAGTTTAGGGAGCCTGTGGTTCCCATAACATATAATTCAGAGTATTCGTTTACAATTAAACTATGTGGAACCTCATCGGATGAACCTCCTAAATAGGTGGAGTAGATTAAACTTGTACCTGTAGTATCCCATTTTGTAATGGCGATGTCGGTTCCCGATAATCCAGTGGAACTAGATCCTCCAGCCCAACTAACTTGATAGGCTCCTAAGGTAACTGGGTACCCAATATTAAAGGCGGAACTACCAGAGTATAAAAAACCATATTTGTCGTAGGTAGCGGTATATCCGAAGTTGTTGGAAATGGAGCCCGTAAAAGAGGAGAAAATTAGAACAGGATCTATAAGGAGTTCTAAATCGTGGTCATACCCATTTGGAAATACATAAGACAAGGTTCTTCCTTCCAGTTTATATTTGCAATTTACTTTTTGTTTTTTACCATTTTTAATTTGCCATGCCTCTGGTTTTTCTTCCCAGTTTTCGTTTAAGGAAGTAATTACATATAACTTTCCATTTCTAAGATAAATAGAGTCCACACCAGTATAGGAAATGGCGATTTGCTCAGTAGAGGTATGAGGGGCCACAATTAAATCATATTTCAGTCCATCATAATCGTGTTTGTATATTTTTAGATCTATTCCAGGGTATAAATCTGTATAAGTAACTTGGCCAAACGCAGGAACCTTTTTAGCCCATTTGGATGGATCATTACCTAAATAAAAATTGTAAAAATTGGCGGCTTTTTTTTGAGCACTTATCACCGGAAATGGGTTGGCATTTTCAAACTTAACCTTATAGGCATGGTATCCCATGGCTATGTTAGTGACATCTCCTTGATAATGTCCGTGATGTAATGCCTCTAATAATTCGCCATCATAAAAGTGATACGTGAAGGTATTGTTTTCTAAAAAAAGAAAACCGTTTGGAATATCTACTCTATGCGAGGTGTTTTCATGAAACTGACCTTTATTGGCAATAAACTGATACCGGGTATTCGTTAGCTCTTTCTTCTTACTGAAGCCTGAAATGGAAACCAGGAAAAAAAATGACAAAAAGAGGAGTTGTTTCATATAGGGAGCAAGGTAATTTAGAAACGGCAGATTTGAAAATAATTATTCATCAGTTTTTATTGGATAAAGACGATTCATTTTACGAGAAGTTGTCTGGGTATTTCGTTTTCAGTAATTCAAAATTGTTTTAATTTTCGCCTACTTGTAAAGGTTTTGACAATTAAATGTGAAGGTTCTGATTACATTTGATTTATAAATATGAAAGTATGAAAAGAGTAGTTTTTTTAATCCTGTGTTTAGGGATGGTTTCAATAGCGAAATCGGAAGGTAAAAAGGAGCTGCAAACGGCTGTTTTCGGTGCGGGATGTTTTTGGTGTGTGGAAGCCGTATTTCAAGAAGTAAAGGGAGTCTACTCCGTGGAAAGTGGTTACGCTGGTGGTACATATGTCAACCCAACTTACCAAGAGGTGACTACGGGTAAAACAGGACATGCGGAAGTCGCACGAATTTCTTACGATGCGAGTGTCGTGAGTTATGAAACCTTATTGGCAATATTTTTTCAAACCCATGATCCAACCACTTTGAATTACCAAGGTGCCGATAGAGGGACGCAATACCGGTCGGCTATATTTTATGTAAATGACTTTCAAAAGGAAACCGCTGTTAGAATAATTTTTGCACTGAATAAAGAAAAGGCTTATCCCCATCCAATTGTAACGGAGGTAACTCCTTTGGGTGTATTCTATGTAGCCGAAAACTACCATCAGAACTATTATAAAAACAATTCGGAACAAGGGTATTGTACCTATGTCATTCAACCTAAAATGGAAAAATTCAGAAAAGTATTTAAGGATAAATTGAAGTAGAAACTATTCTGTGCTTTAGTGTTTTTTAGGAGCCTGTACTCCAGCATTAATTTCGACTTTAATAAAATTGACGTCTGGGACTACCGGACAAGAATACCGAGAGCTATATGCACAATAGGGGTTATATGCCGTATTGAAGTTGATGACGATTTCCTTTCCTGTAGGGATAGATAGATCAATGTACCGACCACCGGCATAAGAGGTTTTTCCATTGGTTAAGTCCATAAATGGTAAAAATAAATGATTTTTGAATTCCTCCTGATTTCGCAAACGATGACTTTGATAGATGTTTAATGAAAACTGGGTGTCGTGAATAGTGAAAAATACCTTACCATAAATCTCATATACAGGTCTTCTATCGGTAGAGGTTTTAAATTTTACGGACTTACTTTTTTTCGCTTTTTCAAATCGGGCCAACACATAGAAAGTACTGTCGATTTCATAAAATGGAAGTCCTTCAAAGGTTCCAAAATCACTTTCGGTTAAGGGACTTTCCTCTTTATTAGAATACTCCGTATTGATGTGTTTTTGAAATAGCAAGCTCTCGGCCCAAATAGAATCGTTCTGTTTCTGAGCGATTGAAAATAATGGGAATAATACGAAGAAAAGGATAATTTTGTTCATGTCATTAATGTTAGTGTCTAACCATCAAACCAGCGACTATTCTTACTTAGTTTCAAGTCTTGTAAGAATCCTTGTTTCACTTTTAAATTTATACGGAAACTTTTTCGATCTCCAAACGGAGTTACATTGAGGTCAATTTGCCAGCAGTGCAGATCTCTATATACATCAATAGTGGTGAACCCTAGTTTTTGTTGGTCAAAATCAAAAGACGAACTCATTCTAACTTTCCAACCAGGAGTAAGATTAACACTACCCGAAAAAGAAAGGGAATTAACTATTTTTTCCTCATCTAATGGTTTGGAATAGGTGAAAATATAATTGACTTTCATATTCCATGGAATATTGAAGTCTACAAATTGTTCTTCTTGATAAATAGAGTTTGGGTCCTGTACATCGTTTACTTTGTTTATTTCTGCTTTCTCTTTTTCTGACCCATTAGAGTTTCCTGAAAAGTTTAATCCTACTGAAGTGGAGAGTCGGGTAAGACGCAATGGGCTTTTGGTAAGGTTGTAATTAAATTGTTTGCTTCGATAGGCTTTTCCAGTTTCCGAGTCTTCTTTTATTCCGTAAAAATCGGAGGTGGTATTTAAGTTTAATAAAACGAATCGACCAACGCTCCCATTTACCGACATGGTCATGGGTTTCCAGTTAAAAGAATCGGCCAACATGTCGTAATTAGTTGCGAAATTCCAACGATCAATAATATTCACGTTCGTGTAAGTGTCGGTCGTATCATTTCTTTTTTTGCGTTTCATTTCTATAATGTTTTGGAGCCCCATTCCAATTACTCCTTGTTCGCGACCGCTAGGAGATCCATAACCTAAGGCGGAACTTTCACCTTCAAAAACATGATATTCTTTGATGTTTCCAAGAGTGTCGGTTTGAACGGTGCCAAAGTAATCTGGATGATGAACACTTAAATCGGGGATATAAGAAACAGAAATAGAAGGGGTCATAGTATGACGAATAGCCTTTAAACGTTCGCCTCTAAAAGCATAAATACCATACATTTTGGTGTTGATAGAAGCATTGATGTTTGCCGTTCCGTATCGGTACATTCCTTCCGTGGAGTCCCTAACAATATCTCCTAATTCGTCCTTGTCATTGATTGCTGTGGGGTCCCATGTTTGAGTCACTTTTCGAGTGTACCAAGTTTCATCGTAACGCACGCCTGGAGCAACGGTAAAGTTACCCAGTTTTAGATTGGTGTTTAAATTAAAGGCGTGCTTCGCTCCAAAATTATATTGTGGGTCAAAATAGGCCGGTACTGTGGTGTTTGAATCTATATCTTCTGGGTCTATCGGATTGGTATTGAATATTTGGTTGGTTTTGGTTTTCATTCGGTTTTTAAAATTACCGGTATAATTTATCCCTACTTTTTCATACCAACGATCCTTGCCAATTTTCACCTTACGCTTAAAAGGATAAATTCGAGCCATATTTAAAGAGGCTTCGGGCAAGGTAAAAGAAATGATGGAATCTTTACTGTTTTGGTTATGACTGGCATTCAAACTTGCAGAGAACGGGCTTCGTCCAAATTTTTGAGTGTAGGTAATATTAGAAGAGAATTCATTTCGAATATAATTAGACGTAGAAGTATTTAAATCATTTTGAAAGTAATCACTACTCCCTACACTTACCTGGGCTCTGAAGTCGCTATTTGGTTTGGCTTTAGGTGCTTGTGAGTGGCTCCAGTTAATAAACATGGATTTATTTTGAATAAACTCGGGAGTATCTCGTTCGCCATCATTATTAGAGGTATAGTTTAAACTAAAGGATCCGTTTCGTTTGTACCGAGTATTGTACTGTCCCACTGCTCGTCCAGACCAACTTCCATTTGTATAAACATCTCCTAAAAGTTTCAAATCAAACATGTCACTGACGCCAAAATAATAACCTCCATTGGTTAGATTGAAGCCTTTTGTGGCGGAACTCCCAATGGCCGGTGGTAGAATACCAGAAGTACGCTCATCTTGATTTGGGAAAAAACCAAAGGGTACGGCCAAAAAAGTGGGAACATCTTCAATCACTAGAAAGGCAGGGCCAGTAACAATTTTATCATCATTAATAATCTTTAATTTTTTGGCCTGTATGTGGTAATGCGGATGATCTAAATTACAGGTAGTATATTTCCCGTTTTTAATGTAAAAAACATCTTGAGAAGCCATTTTAATGGTTTCACCATGAATATACCCACTCGCTTCTTGAGTGGTTATTTTTTTAATTAACCCTTTTTTTGTATGGAAGTTATATAGCATTTCCCCGGATTTATATTCCTTTCCTTTTTCGGTGAAAATAGGAGTATCGGTCATTTTTCCATTGCTATCGGGTAAGCCTAGAGCTAAAACTTCATTTTTAGCAAAGTCAATTTCAAGGTAATCTGCTTTTAAGTTAATATCCTCGTATTCTACCCATGCATTACCCCATAAAATGGCTTTATTTTCTTTGTTATCTATCATGATACTATCATCCGCATGGTATTTAACTTTTGAACGAAATGAAGATTCCTTTTTTTCTACCTTCTCTATCCGCTTGTTTAGTGAATCTGACGGTATGGAATCAGGTAGAGATTCCAAAATTACGTTTTCAGAATCGTGAATATCAAAAGAAGGGTGGAATAATAACTCATAGGCTTCACTAGAGTTGCTGGCAAACAGGGGAATAGCCAAAATTGTGGCGAAAATGGCAATTAACACCAAAGCGTGGATTATTTTGTGACCGGATAACAAAGAATACAATTTATCAGAATTATTTTTGTTGGTATCGATTTTGATGGTGCAAACTTAAGCATTCGTTTGTGCTAGACGCATATCTTAACAATTTGAAAGAAACATATTTTTAATGAATTATAAATATTTAGTGTCCATCCTTATAGTTGCTTTAGTCCCAACTATGTTATTCGCTCAATCCGCAACGGGTTACCAATTACGGAGCGTAATTATTGATGCCGGTCATGGAGGTAAGGATCCGGGAGCTATTGGTACAGGAAGGCATACAGATACGGAGGCAGATGTGGCATTGGCGGTAAGTCTAAAATTACGGAATTATATATTGAAGTTTTACGATAATGTAGAAGTGATCATGACTCGGGATACGGATGAGTTTATTGAGTTACGTCAACGTACAAAGGTGGCCAATGATGCTAAAGCTGATTTGTTTATTTCAATTCATTGCAACACCAACGGTAATTCTTCGGCAAGTGGTACCGAAACGTACGTTATTGGGGTGTCTAAAGAAAAATCTAATCTAGAAGTAGCCAAAAGAGAGAATCAAGTAATCACTTTGGAGGATAACTACGAAGAGCATTACGAAGGTTTTGATCCTTCTGCTCCTGAAACGATGGTGGGTTTAAGTATGATGCATCAAACCTATTTGGGCAATAGTATTTTGTTAGCCGATTTGGTTCAAAAACAGTTTTCTGAACGAGTAGGGAGAAAAAGTAGGGGAGTCAAGCAGGCTGGTTATTGGGTGATTTCGTATACCATGATGCCAAGTGTATTGATCGAACTCGGGTTTATTAGTAATCGGGCAGAAGAAGATTTTTTGAATTCAGAAAAAGGGCAGGTGTATATGGCTTCTGCTATTTACCGGGCATTTAAAGAATACAAAATTAAATTAGAAGGTGTGGATAATTCTAAGGAGGCTAAAGGAAAGCAAGCTCCAAAATCAGAGAAGACGGAGACAAAGACTCCTCCCGTTCCCAATGCGCCAAAAACTACCCCCGTGGCTGGATTAGATATATCCAAGGAAACCAGATCTGTGGTAGCCGATTTAGAGTACCGGGTGCAGGTTGGAACTTCCACCAAGAAATTGGAATTAAAAAGTTACAACTTCAAAGGACATGGAAATATTTCTATGAATAAAAATGGAAAACACTACGTGTATTATTTGGGCCGCTATTCTGATTTTTATAAGGGCTTAGAATTTCAAAGAAAATTATGGGAAGAGGCTTTTAAAGATTGTTTTTTAGTGGCCTTTTATAAGGGAAAGGAAATATCTTTAAAAGAGGCTGAAAGCCTTTCTAAATAAAATAAAGTTGTGGAATGTTTCGTTTATCTAATAGGAAAATAGCAATTTTGGAAATTATTATTTCTACATGAGAATTAAAGAAATTAAAGTAGGTGTTTTAACTTTAGTAGGGTTTTTTGTATTCTATTTTGGGTTTAATTATCTAAAAGGTAATAGTGTGTTAAATAAAGGCTTAACCTTTTATTCCGTTTATAACGATGTAGAAGGCTTACACGTAGGAAGCAAGGTGGTTCTGAATGGGTTTCCTATTGGAAAAGTGAAGACCATTACTTTCTTAGATGGTGGAGCCGGTCGCTTGGTGGCTGAATATGTGGTTACAGACGAATCTATTTCTGTTTCTGAAAATACCGTAGCTCAAATATTAAGTACCGATTTGTTTGGCTCTAAGGCCATTAATCTGATTATTGGGAATGCTAAAAATTTGGCTATTAGTGGAGATACTTTAGGGAGTAAAGATGCCGATGGAATGATGGCAGAAATCAATAGACGTATTGCCCCTTTCGAAGAAAGAGCACAGGTTCTTATGGTTCGGGTAGATACGTTATTGCAAACGGTACAAGTTTCATTAAATGCGATGAACGCTATAATGTCCAATGAAAAGTCGAATATCAATAGCATTACGTCCAACTTGGCATCGGTAACCGCAAATTTGAAAGCCAACAACGATCACATTACAGGTAGTTTAGAAAATATGCATAACTTAACAGATTCGTTAAGTAACGCAGATATTAAGCAAATCTTAAACAATGCAAATACAGCAGTTATTAGTATGAAAGAAGCCATGGAAAAAGTGAATAATGGCTACGGTACTTTAGGCAAGATGATTAATGATAGTTCGTTATATGTGAACTTGAACCAATCGGCCGCAGATTTGGATGTGTTACTTAAAGACTTGAAAGAGCATCCGAAACGTTATATCCATTTCTCCGTTTGGGGAGGAAAGGACAAAAAGACCAAGGAAAATAAAGCGCCAGAATCTAAATAGATAATTAATACAGATGATTAGTTCAATAATTTTTGTTGCAGTACTGATTGCGGGTGGGTACATATTCGCTAAAAAAGCAAGTTTTATTCGTAGAAACATCCTTTTAGGAAGAGAGGAAGACCGCTCGGATAGAAAGACGGAAAGATGGTTGACCATGGCTAAGGTAGCCATGGGCCAGTCAAAAATGAACGCCCGTCCTGTAGCTGGATTGTTACACCTTTTTGTATATGTCGGTTTTGTAATCATCAATATTGAAGTACTTGAAATCATTTTGGATGGGATCTTTGGAACACATAGAATGTTCCATTCGCTATTTGGGAATTTCTACTTTATGGTCATCAATTTCTTTGAAGTTCTTGCCTTAATGGTTATTGTGGGGGTATCGGTTTTCTGGATTCGTAGAATGATTATTCGTATTCCTCGTTTTTGGAGTAAGGAAATGAAAGGTTGGCCTAAAAATGATGCCTTGTTCATTTTGTATATCGAATTTATTTTAATGTCTGCTTTGCTTATTATGAATGCGGCCGATCAAGTTTTAATGGCGCAATCTCCGGAAATATTAGAAGCAGCGGGTTTAAGTAAATATGCATTGAACTTAGATGGCCATTTTGCGATAAGTCAGTTTTTGGTTGGTTTAATGCCCCAAGATTTAAATATGCTCCATTACATTGAGCGTGGGGCATGGTGGTTTCATATTGTCGGAATCTTAGCATTTTTAAACTACCTACCGTATTCGAAGCACTTCCATATTATTATGGCATTCCCAAATACTTTCTTTAGTAAACTCACCCCAAAAACAGAGTTGGATAACCTCGAGGCGGTAACAAAAGAAGTGGAAATGATGTTTGATCCAAGTATTGATCCTTATGCTGCACCACCTGAAGGAGCCGAAGAAGTAGTTCCATCCAGATTTGGGGCCAAGGATGTAAAGGATTTAAGTTGGAAACAATTGATGGATTCGTATACCTGTACTGAATGTGGTCGTTGTACCTCTGTATGTCCGGCAAGCCTAACAGGGAAAGCATTGTCTCCTCGTAAAATCATGATGGATACGCGTGATCGTTTAGAAGAAGTGGGTAGAGGAATTGATGCGCATGGTCCGGAATATGAGGATGGTATTTCGTTGCTAAACGATTACATCAAACCCGAAGAAATTTGGGCTTGTACTACCTGTAATGCCTGTACTGAGGCATGTCCAATTCTTATTGATCCGGCATCTATTATTGTGGATTTAAGACGGTATTTAGTCATGGAAGAATCGCAAGGTCCAGCGGAACTAAATGCAGTGTATACCAATATTGAAAATAACGGAGCACCTTGGCAATTTGCACAAGCGGATCGATTAAACTGGAAAGACGAATAGTCATTCCGTAATTCCAGTAATAATAAAATTGAATATTCAGAAAATGGAAAATAAGTTAGTAGTTCCAACCATGGCCGAATTAACGGCAAAAGGGGAAGCACCAGAGGTTTTGTTTTGGGTAGGCTGTGCCGGTAGTTTTGATGATAGAGCCAAGAAAATTACCAAAGCATTCGTGAAAATACTTAATAAGGCAGATATTAAATTTGCTGTTTTAGGTACCGAAGAAGCATGTACTGGAGATCCAGCTAAACGTGCAGGTAATGAGTTCTTGTTCCAAATGCAAGCCATGATGAATATTCAGGTTTTGCAAGGGTATAATATCACCAAAGTGGTAACTACCTGTCCGCATTGTTTCAATACCTTGAAAAACGAATATTCAAAGTTAGGTGGGAAGTTTGATGTCGTTCACCATACCCAATTTATTAATGAATTACTCTCTTCCGGAAAAATAACAGCCGAAGGTGGTGCGTTTAGAGGAAAGAAAATTACATTCCATGATCCGTGTTATTTGGGTAGAGGAAACGATGTGTATGAAGCCCCTAGAGAAGTATTAAGAAAGATTGATACCACATTGGTAGAGATGGCTCGTTCTCGGAGAAACTCCTTATGCTGTGGAGCCGGTGGCGCGCAAATGTTTAAAGAGGCCGAAAAAGGAGATAAAGAAATTAATGTTGAACGTACGGAGGATGTACTAGGTGTTAAGGCCGATATAGTAGCCACTGGTTGTGCATTTTGTAACACCATGCTTACCGATGGGGTGAAGCATTTCAACAAAGAAGATGACGTTCAAGTAATGGATGTGGCTGAGTTAATTGCAACGGCAGCCGACTTATAAATCGCTTATGAAAATTTTAGCCACTTTACCTGCACATTCTCGCGTTTGGGTATATACTTCCAATAGAGAGTTTACAGAAACCGAAGTGAAACGAATCATCGAATTGGGAGTGGAATTTGCCAATTCATGGAAAGTTCACGGAGAGGATTTAAATGCAGGTTTTGAAGTTGTTTACAATCGTTTTTTGGTTTTTGGAGTAGATGAGGTGGTAGCCGGAGCTTCAGGATGTAGCATTGATAGTTCAGTTCGGTTGATGACCACTATTGAAAAAGAGTTTAATGCCGTTTTATTGGATAAGTTAAATTTGGCATTTCACGGTTCCCAAAATACTATTGAAGTTTTACCCATGTTCGAATTTCAAAAAGAAATGGATAATGGAGGCATCCATTCCGAAACTATCGTGTTTAATAACTTAGTGGAAACGGTAGGTGAATTAAATAGTTCGTGGGAAATTCCCTTAAAGGCAAGTTGGCATAAACAGTTGTTGTAGCAACACATCACATAACCTATATTTGACGCCATTATTAAAAAAACGGATGCAATATTTAACGATTTTACTCGTCAAAAGGTATCTGGTAAGAAATAGTTAATGAAGAAGCTCATATTTTTTGTATTACTCCTTGTTACGGTAGTGGCCATTCGATGTTCACAAGACCCACGTAATGATGCTTGTTTTGACGCAGATTTAAAGGCTTCTATGGTCGATTCGGTATGCATACTCTCTTGTGAAGGGGTATGTGCATGTAACGGAGTTACCTATTGCAATGAATGCGAGGCCATGAAACAGGGGTATGCCGTTCACCCTGGAGACACTATTCCGTGTAGCCAGAAATAATCACTTTAAATAATGTTTATTCATTTTGAATAAATGAAAACTAGATTGAGTTACCGCTTGTGAATTACACAAGCGGTATTTTTTTGTCCTATAATTAACTAGCTTTGACTTGAATCAATTTGGCATCTATACTATACTAAAATAAACTTCATATGAGTACCTTAAAAATCGAGAATCTGAATAAGACTTATTCAAATGGTGTCAAAGCACTTGATAACGTATCTATCGAAATATCTAATGGGATGTTTGGTTTACTAGGTCCTAATGGAGCTGGAAAATCTTCATTGATGCGAACATTGGCAACCTTACAAGAAGCCGATTCGGGTACGGCATATTTAGATGATATCAACATTTTAGAGAACCCCGAAGAATTAAGAAGAGTTTTAGGCTATTTACCCCAAGAATTTGGCGTCTATCCTCGAATTACAGCTGAGCAGCTTTTGGATCATATGTGTGTGTTAAAAGGTTTCACTCAAAAGAAAGAGCGTAAAGAAATGGTCCACTACCTATTAAATAAAGTGAATCTATTCGAGAAAAAAAATAAGAGTGTTCAGGGTTTTTCGGGGGGAATGAAACAACGTGTAGGTATTGCGCAAGCTTTGATTGGAAACCCAAAATTGATTATTGTAGATGAGCCCACCGCAGGTTTAGATCCAGGCGAAAGGAATCGGTTTTATAACCTTTTAGCCGAAGTTGGGCAGGATGTAATTGTCATCCTTTCTACTCATATTGTAGATGATGTTCGAGAATTATGTACCAATATGGCCATAATGAATTTAGGGAATATTGTTTTCAAAGGAGCTCCACAAACAGCCATTGATGAGTTAAAAGGGAAGGTATATCAAAAAATAATATTACGGGGTGAACTAGAAGAATACGGAGCTAATTACCCAATTATTTCAAATAAAATGGTTGGTGGGCAACCTCTCATTCATGTGTTTAGTGAGAACAATCCGGGGAACGGTTTTGAGCATGTTGCACCCAATTTGGAGGATGTGTTCTTTTCAAAAATTAACACAGGAAACGTAATTGTTTAATCTTTAAAAACTAAATAGTTATGTTTAAGACTTTCTTTTTCACGGAATTAAAGTACGCATTAAAGCAGCCCATGGTTTACATTTTCATGTTCATTATGGCCTTGTTAACCTTTTCCGCTACCTGTAGCGATAGTGTGCAAATTGGTGGCTCTGTTGGCAATGTATTAAAAAATGCCCCCTTTGTAATTACCATTTTTACGACCATCCTAACACTTTTAAGCTTGCTAATTGCAGCGGCATTTTTTAACAATGCAGCTTTAAGAGATTACAATAATAATTTTAATGAAATTTTATTTAGTACCCCTTTAAGTAAATCAGGGTACTATTTCGGTCGGTTTTCGGGGGCTTTGATTTTGTCAACGTTACCCCTAATTGGTGTGTTTATCGGAATTATTCTAGGTTCCTTTGTAGCCCCCTTAATGGGATGGGAAGATGCCGATCGTTTTGGAAACTTTTATCTGGCGACTTTTGTCAATAACTACTTTCTGTTCATTTTACCCAATATGTTTATTGCGGGAACTATTATTTTTTCTATGGCCATGGCTTGGAAAAGTACGGTCATCTCATTTGTAGGTGCTATGGGACTTATTGTAGCCTATTTGGTTTCTGGAACACTTATGTCCGATATTGATAATGAAACAATAGGTGCACTATCGGATGTTTTTGGTATCCGTGCGTATGCATTGGAAACGAAATATTTTACCCCTATTGAAAAGAATACTTTAAGCCCTGGTTATGATGGGTTATTATTTGTTAACAGATTAATATGGATGGCTGTGGGTGCAGTAGTTCTTTTTGGCTCTTATTTAAGGTTTACATTTTCAGAAAAAAATAAGAAGGTAAAAGAATCCAAGAAAAATGAGGCGAAGTTTGTTGCCCCATCTGTAATACCCTCCTTTACTCCCTCTTTTAATGGCGGGGTAGCATGGGCACAATTTAAGAGCTTCTTTTTTACCAATTTTGTGAGTATTCGAAAAAGTATTACGTTCAAAATTCTGTTTGTTTTTAGTGGTATTCTATTGATATCCAGTTTGTGGGGCGGGTTCAAGTATTTTGGTTTGCAGTCCTATCCATTAACCTATGAAATAATCGGAGCAATTAATGGATCGACCTTAATGTTTATCATCATCATTTTGGTGTTTTTCAGTGGAGAACTTATTTGGCGTGATCGAGAAAATAAAATCAATGAAGTTATTGATGCCACTCCACATGGATCTATTATTTCATTAATGGCTAAATCTCTTTCGTTAGTAGCCATTGCGAGTCTATTAAATTGGTTCTTTATTTTATGTGGTATCGTTTATCAGCTCGCTCATGGTTTTACACGTATTGAATTAGATGTATACTTTTTTGATTTCCTATTTAGCAATCTCCCCTTATACTTTGTTTGGTCTGGAGTTATGATTATGATTCAAGTATTAATCAATAACAAATACCTAGGATATTTTACATCTATACTCATCTTGTTTTTATGGAGTATTCTTTTATCCATGTTAGATATCTCTTCTAACATGTTACAAATTGGAGCAGGCCCAAGTATTCGTTATTCAGATATTAGTGGATTTGGTCCCGGGGTTTTAGGTGCGTTTTGGTTTAATACCTATTGGAGTTTATTTGCCATTATATGTCTAATGTTAGCAGGTGCACTTTGGAATAGAGGTAGTTCAAGTTCCTTAGGTGAACGTATTAAATACATGAAAAAACAGGTTCCCAAATCATTCCGAATGGCAATTTCGGGTGTGTTTGCTTTATGGGTGGGCGTGGCTAGCTTTGTGTTTTATAATACCCAGATATTAAATGATTACAAAAATTCCGATGCGCAAGAACTTTTGTTAGCAGATTACGAAAAGAAGTTTAAGAAGTATGAAAATGTAGATTTACCTAAAATCACAGACATTAAATATTTTATTGATATTTTTCCTAAGGACCGAGATGTACATGTAAAGGCCATTATCAAATTGACCAATGAAAGCGGTAACCCAATTGATTCTTTACATTACAATTACAGTGATAATTGGGTTCCTGAATTTGATATTCCAAATTCGGAATTGATAATGGATGATACCTATTTTGGATATTGCATTTTTAAATTGGCTAAAGCGCTACAACCCGGGGAAACGATCGAAATTGAACTGAGATCGAAATACATCACCCAGGGTTTTCAAAATGGTACTGGAAATACCAGTATCCTAGAAAATGGAACGTTTATTAATAACATGGCCATTTTACCTACTCTAGGATATAATGCAGGTGTTGAAATTGGAGATAAAAATACACGTAAGAAATACGATCTTGCTCCAAAGAAAAGAACCGCAGATTTGGAAGTAAATTGCGGCAAAAATTGTGGGGTTAATTACCTAACGAATGGGCATTCGGATTACATCCATGCAGAAACGGTTATTTCTACTTCTAGCGATCAAATCGCAGTGGCACCCGGTTCTTTAATTAAGCAATGGACCGAAAATGATAGGAACTTCTACCACTATAAAGTGGATCATATTTCTCAAAATTTCTATTCGTTTATTTCCGCAAGGTTTGAAGTGAAAACGAGAAAATGGAACGGGGTAGAAATCGAAATCTATTACGACAAAAAGCATGATGTGAATATTGATATGATGTTGGATGCTGTAGAACGTTCTTTAAAATATTACTCCGAAAACTTCGGGCCTTATTACCATAAACAGTGTAGGGTGATTGAATTTCCTAGATATGCCACGTTTGCTCAGGCATTCCCTGGAACCATGCCTTACTCGGAAGCTTTTGGATTTGTAGCCAATCTGGAAGATGAATCGGATAATAACGTTATTGATGCGGTGATTGCTCATGAAATGGCACATCAATGGTGGGCCCATCAAGTAGTGGGAGCCGATATGCAAGGTGGAACCATGATGAGTGAAAGTTTTGCGGAATACTCTTCTTTAATGACCATGAAGAATATGACCGATGATCCCATGAAAATGCGTGAGTTTATCAAATATGATCATGACCGATATTTAAGAGGTAGAGGTGGGGAACGAATTAAAGAATTACCGTTATACAAAGTGGAAAATCAACAATATATTCATTACGGCAAGGGTAGTGTGATTCTATATGCATTGCAAGATTATATTGGTGAGGATAATGTAAACAAGGCTATGAGAACCTTCTTAGATGAGTTTAAGTATAGAAAACCACCCTATCCTACTTCGTTGGATTTTCTGCGCCATTTGGATCCTGTTGTTCCCGATTCTATGAAGTATTTGGTGAAGGAATGGTTTACCGAAATTACCTTGTATGATAACCGATTAATTGAAGCGACTTACACGGAGTTGGATAATGGAAAGTTTGAAGTTAAATTGGTAGTGGAAACGACTAAAATAAAAGCGGATTCTTTATCTAATGAAACAAAAGTTCCAATGAATGATTGGATTGATATTGGCTTATTTGCCGATAGTGATGAAAAAGACTTGATGTATCAAAAAAGAGTGAAGTTTGATCAACCTCAAATGGAGTTTACCATTATGGTGGATTCTTTACCGGCAAAAGCGGGAATTGACCCACGGCATTTATTGATTGATCGAATTTATGGCGATAATATTAAAATGTTAAAAGAGAAGGAATAATAAGTATAGCGAGTGGAAACACTCGCTATTTTTTTGAAATTTAGAGTGCTAATTGATCGACTTTATCAAGAGTGATCGAACCCATTGTAATGCCTAAATCCCGCTGCTTTGTAAAGAGGTGTTGGATATGTTCGGGGTAAAGGTTTCTCGTAAATATGCGAAATATTTACGGATAAATAGTACATGCCAGGTGTATCGTAGGATGTACATTTGAAGTTTTAATCAGTATATTAATGACGCTTTCCGAAGTAAGAAAAACCATAAGTCAAGCCAAAGGAATCGTGGTTTACTTTAAGAATGATACCTGTGCTCCATGTAAGGCATTACGCCCAAAAGTGGAGGCTTTAATAAACGATCAATTTCCAAAAATGAAATTCTTAATGGTGGATACCGTTCAAGAACCTTTACTTTCAAGTGAGTATAATGTCTTTGCCAATCCCACTATTTTGGTGTTCTTTGAAGGGAGAGAATACATTCGAAAGAGTAAATATATTGGCATCGGAGAATGGTCCAACGAAATGAATCGTCTGTATACGATGGTTTTTTAATCCAGTCTCAATTGGTTCTTGATATCCAAATTTAAAGTATCGTAATACAATCTCGAGTTTCTGGAGGTTTCGGTAGATCGGTACCCTAAGGAAAGGTTAGAAATAGCCTGTTGGGTATCGCCTCTATCCAATTGCACTTGCCCCATAAAAAAATAGACCAAGGAGCTGTCGTTCGTGGCTTTAAATTCTTCTTGGAACAAACTATCTGCTTTTTGGGTTTGTCCCATTTCTTCATGTATGAGAGCCATGCCAATACGTACATTGTCTCCTTCAGGCCCAAGTTCAACTACTCGACCGTAATACTTTAAAGCCGAATCATTTTGGTGGTCTAAATGGTAACTCCAAGCCAATCCATTATTAGCAAAGGGGGAAGTAGGAGAGTAAGTAACCGCATTATTCCAAAAGGTATTCTTATTTAAATAGGCTTTTTGAAATTGCATATTTTGAGTAACGAAAAGAACCAAAAAGAAAGAAATTCCCACGCCCAAATACACCCGGTTAATACCTTTTCTATCCAGGGGTTGTAGAATAAACGCCATACCTACAAAGGGAATAAACAAGCGATGGTAATTGAGTGAGTCTGATAAAGTGGTCGGTAAAATGAAAACAAATATCCAGACCAATCCCAAAAAAGAATAATTAAATTTGGATTTTAGTAAGCTCGGCATGGCCATAAAAAGTAGAAATCCCGGAATGGCTATCACTACAAAATACCAGGTGATATCTAAGAAAACTTGCAGGTCATATGGGAAATACGTCACATTACCTAGAATAATGAATTCTTGCCAGCTCGTGTTTAAATGGTATAGGATGCCCATTAACCCTAAGGGGTTTTCGCTCAATGCTTGGCTACGCATAAGGTACCAAATGAACAAAATGACCACCCATCCCGCCAAAATTAATAGGTTGTTCTTAATCCAGATCACGGAAGATTTTATTAACTCGAAACAAAACGAAAGGTCGATTGCTTTTTTCCAACTCCAATTTTCCGTGCACATTTCTTCTTCCTTTAAGGTTTGGAAAAACCATAATAAGAGCATGCTTAGTGCGGGTAGGGTTATCGCTGTTTCTTTAGTGAACATACCTATGGCAAAAAGGAGGAGGTAAAGAATCGCCCAAAAAGGTTTCCGGGTTTTGATATACCGAATAAATGCCCAGAATGCACCGATCACAATAATAAAAAGTAGGGTATCAATCCTTCCGGGTATCCATGATACAGCAGGGGTAAGGGCAGGATGAACCGCCATAAGGCTCGTGAAAATAAATCGGTAATGAATACCGAAATTGAATTCCTTTAAAAAAAAGAAGAGTTGAATAAAGGCGAGAATAAAAAGGAATATGTTTATTTGAAAAAATATTTTGGCTACCGGAACATCGCTTCCAGAAAAGAAAACATCAGGCATGTAACTGAGTAATTGTACCGGGCGGTAATAAGATCCTTCCGCACGAATAAATACGTCTTCCGTAAAGGCCGTTTTTATGTGAGATAGATGTTGTAAACGATCCCAATTTTCTTCAATCATTAAAATATCGTCCAACCCTGAAAACCCATTGTGAACCGCATTGTGGTACAAGAAATAAATTCCAATAATGAGAATAAACGGATACAGAATATTTAAACGATCAATTTTCATTGGCTCGAACTAA
>CAJXZP010000002.1 GCA_913062955.1 uncultured Flavobacteriales bacterium
GCTCGACTGGGGCTCGAACCCAGGACCCTCTCCTTAAAAGGGAGATGCTCTACCAACTGAGCTATCGAACCATGCTTTTCAAAAGCGTGTGCAAATTTACATCGTTTTTAGAAATTGACAAGGGGTTTTACGAAGATTTTTTAAGGTTTTTTTAGTCCCTTAAAAACCAGTGAGTTTTGTAATTTTGAAGCTATGAGAAATGTTTTCCTTGTGGGGTATATGGGGGTCGGAAAAACCACTATTGGTAAGAAGTTGGCCAAGAAGTTAGTCATGGAATTTATTGATTTAGATGGGTTTATAGGTTTGAATGAAGGGGTGACTGTACAACGATTGATCGAGGAAAAGGGAGAGCCCGATTTTAGGGAAATAGAACGGAAATATTTAAAGGAATTATCCAAAAAGGATAATTTATTGATTTCAACAGGAGGAGGCACCCCATGTTTTTTTGATAATATGGAAACCATTAATAGGAATGGAACCTCTATTTATTTGAAAATGGATGAAAAATCGTTAGTTAATAGGTTGGTAAATCATACAGAATCAAGACCTTTAATCGCGGGTAAAAACAAAGAGGAATTGGCGGAGTTTGTAAATCAACATCTTAAGAAAAGAACTCCTTTTTATGAGCAGGCAAAATTATCGTTTAATGTATTGAGTTTAAATGCGACACGCCTAAATTTACTAGCGAGCCAAATAAATCAATCTAAGTAAACGATATCTGTTTTACCAAATTCAACCGTAATATGTTCTTGTAGGGTAGTAGAAAGTGTTAATCCACAATAATCTGCTCTAATTGGAAATTTTCTATGTTTACGGTCAACCAAACAAACCGTTTGTAAACTTTTTACCTGATGATCCAGCAGGAATTTTGTTGCATATACTAGCGTTTTACCTGAATTTAATACATCATCTACTAGAATTACTACTTTGTTTTTTAATTCCTTATCGTTTACCGAGCTCTCTAGCCCAGAAGCTAGTGGGTTTTTTTTATCTAATCTAACTTCGTGAATAGCCACTTTGATTTCCGTAATTTGATTCAGTTCTTTAACGAGTCTTTCTGCGAGTATGTACCCTTGTGATTGGATTCCTATAATTACGATTGTTTTTTCTTGAAAGTTATTTTCTAGAATTTCATGGGCAATTCGTGTAATTTTTTGTCCCACTTGTTTGTGGGTCAAAATGATGGTCCGTTCTTCTTGGTTTGGCATGCTTCAAAAATATTGAATTGAAATTTAAGTGCCTCTACATTTTCTTTAAAATGATAAACAATTCTATTCCTTGTCTTGGAGTTATAGAGTTGTATGCCCTTTCCATTACCATAATGTGAAACAGGGGAGCAAATAACTCTTGATATTCTCTTAAAGATCCTCCAAATGGTGGGTGGTTTTCATTTAACGGTGTATCAAATAGCAATCCTACTAGTTTGCCTTTCGGTTTTAGTAGAGCGTGCATTTGTTTGACATATTCTGAACGCATGGATGGAGGGAGTGCGCAAAAAAAAGTTTGTTCTATTATAAGGTCGTAGTTGCTGTTGTGTTTAAAAAAATCCTCTTCGAAAATCAATTCACTTGGGAAACTTGGGACTCTAGTTTTAAAGTTTTGAACAGCATTTCCAGAGATATCTATTAAATGACTATTTGAAAAATGGTTCTCATGTAGATATTCTCCCTCGTAAGAATTACCACATCCAGGAATTAAAATGTCCTGACTTTTTAGTTTCAATTGATCGATATACTCCTTTATGGGTGTTGAAATGTATCCAATGTCCCATCCGGTAGATTGATTTTGGTATTTATGATCCCAAAAAATCTTTGGATTATTTTTTAATTTTTGATCTATATCCCTCATAATGAAACCAAGGTAAATTATTGTTCTTATTGGTGTGGTAATTGGGTGCAAGTTTCCGGTTTTTTTATTGAATATTCCTTGGTTTTTCCTTGATATTTATACGTGTTTTTTGTAAAAATATAGTTGGGGTATATGAACTGTTAAAACTTAGTTATTTACGAGCTAAAAATCAAGCTTTTTGAAAAATAGTTAATAAGTATTTTGTATGCATTGAAAGTTGGGTAGTCTATAACTAGTTGTTTGGTAGTTGATTGTGTTGTTCTGTTTATGTATGTATATCAAGGGGTATAGTTAATTGGGAAGGAGTTAAGCGGGTTTCTAATACATGAAAATAATGAAAAAAGAAACAAAAACTAATTAACAATTTGCGGAATATACTTCTATTCTCAATCGTTGAAAACTATCTTAAATTGTGAATACATTTAGCTTGGAAAAAGCAGGGTCCTAAACCTACTTTTCCAAACTCAAACCGGGGGCTGAAAATGCCCGAAAACATACGAGAAAAGTTTCATTTTAAAATTACCAAGCACTGTTATGGAGTTAGACATCGACCAAGCCAATACAAAAAGTTCTCTCGAGAACAAAATGAACACCCCAAAGGTGTATTCCTATGAAGAAGTTTTAGAAGCAAGTACCCAATATTTTAATGGGGATACATTAGCTGCTTCTGTATGGGTGAATAAATATGCCCTAAAAGATTCGGACGGAAACATTTTTGAACGTACGCCAGATGATATGCATCTACGTATGGCAACTGAAATTGCCCGTGTAGAAGCTAAGTATCCAAATCCCTATTCTCAAGAAGAAATTTTAGATGTTATCCGAGGATTTAAATATATCGTACCTCAAGGTGGATCTATGTCTGGTATTGGTAACAACCATCAAGTGGCTTCTTTATCTAACTGTTTTGTAATTGGACATGGTGATAAAGGTGATTCTTACGGAGGGATCATGAAAGTGGACCAGGAACAGGTTCAGTTAATGAAACGTAGAGGGGGAGTTGGTCATGACCTTTCTCATATTCGTCCAAAAGGAAGCCCGGTAAAAAACAGTGCACTAACATCTACCGGTGTTGTACCTTTTATGGAACGTTACTCTAATTCAACACGTGAAGTTGCTCAAGATGGTCGTAGAGGAGCTTTAATGTTGAGTATTAGTGTAAAACATCCAGATTCTGAAGATTTTATTGATGCAAAACTGGATGGAACTAAAGTGACCGGTGCAAATGTTTCGGTGAAGTTGGATGATGAGTTTATGAATGCTGTAAAATCTAATTCAGATTATATACAGAAATTTCCAATTGATTCGGATACTCCTAAATATACCAAGACTATTAATGCAAAGGCATTATGGGATAAGATCGTACACAATGCTTGGAAATCTGCGGAGCCAGGGATTTTATTTTGGGATACCGTAATTAACGAGTCTATTCCCGATACCTATGCCGATTTAGGATTTACCACCGTATCTACAAACCCGTGTGGTGAGATTCCTTTATGTCCGTATGATAGTTGTCGTTTATTAGCGGTGAACTTGTTTTCTTATGTCAACAATGCGTTTACAACAGAAGCTTCTTTCGATTTCCCATTGTTTAAAAAACATGCAGGAATGGCACAAAGAATCATGGATGATATTGTGGATTTAGAATTAGAACAGATTGATAAAATTTTAAATAAAATTGAATTAGACCCAGAGGACGATATTATTAAAAGTGTAGAGAAAAATCTGTGGGTAAATATCAAGAAAAAAGCTATTGAAGGTCGAAGAACTGGAGTGGGTATTACGGCCGAAGGGGATATGTTAGCTGCTTTAGGTATCCGTTATGGATCTGAAGATTCTATCTTCTTTTCTGAAAAAATTCATCGTCACTTAGCAGTAGAAGCGTATCGTTCTTCTGTCAATATGGCTAAGGATCGTGGTTCTTTCCCAATTTATGAAGCCAAAAGAGAAAAGGGAAACCCTTTTATCGAGCGTTTACGTAAGCAAGATCCTTCGCTAGTTCAGGATATGGAAAAATATGGTCGTAGAAATATTGCATTATTAACTATTGCTCCTACAGGAACAACGAGTATGATGACCCAAACTACTTCTGGTATTGAGCCTGTGTTCATGGTAGCTTACAAAAGAAGAAAAAAAATCAATCCAAACGATTCAAATACACGAGTTGATTTTGTAGATGAGATTGGTGATTCATGGGAAGAGTACCAAGTATTCCACCATAACTTCAAAGTGTGGTTAGAAATTAATGGTTTTGATGTAGCGAAAGTACAGGCTATGACCGATGATGAATTAAAAACGATCATTGAAAAATCACCTTATAATGGAGCAACCGCAAACGATGTGGATTGGGTGAATAAAGTCAATTTACAAGGAACTATTCAAAAATGGGTAGATCACTCTATTAGTGTTACCGTAAATGTTCCGAATGATTGTACGGAAGACTTAGTGAGTCAAATTTACCGAACAGGATGGGAGTCAGGTTGTAAGGGGATTACGGTTTATAGAGATGGTTCTCGTTCGGGTGTTTTGGTTGCTAACGATTCGAAAGAAGAGGAAACAACAAATACCTTTATGGAAACGCAAGCTCCAAAACGTCCAGAAATGTTGGAAGCGGAAATTGTTCGTTTCATGAATGATGAAGAGAAATGGATTGCGGTTATTGGTATTATGGATGGTCGTCCATACGAAGTATTTACCGGTAGAGCAGAGGATGCATTCTTTTTGCCATCTTATGTAAATAAAGGATTAGTCCTTAAATCTAAAGATACAGAAGATTCCACACGTTACGATTTCAGATACGAAGATCGTGATGGTTACGGAACTACAATTGAAGGCCTTTCACGTTCTTTTGATAAAGAATTCTGGAATTACGCCAAACTAATTTCGGGTGTGTTAAGACATGGAATGCCATTGCCATTTGTGGTGCATATGGTATCTAACTTACACCTAAAGGATGATGCATTAAATACTTGGAAAAATGGAGTGGTAAGATCTCTAAAGAAATTCATCCAAGATGGCGAAAAACCAGTAGAAAACACCTGTCCTAGTTGTGGGGAGAATAGCCTGATTTATCAAGAAGGATGTTTGACCTGTAAATCTTGTGGCCATTCAAAATGTGGTTAATCGTTAAATAAATTATTAAAAGGGCAGTCTCAAATAAAGGCTGCCTTTTTTTTGTCGATTTGTTTCACTCCTTGAATCCCCCTAAAAATTGTACCCCACCTTAAGTGCTTACACCATTATGAATAAATTAATCCTTATTTCTCTTCTTTTATGTGGTCAATTCCTCTTGGCTCAGAATTATAAGTTCGGAAAAGTTTCTTTGCGAGAATTAAAACAAACAGAACATCCTATAGAAGCGGATGCCCCTGCAGCCATTTTATATAAAAGTATCATTAGTAAGATTGTTTTTAACGGAACTTTTCGATTAGAAAGCAGATATCAATATCGAATAAAAGTTTACAAGGAAGATGGGATTAAGCACGGCTCATTAGTTCAAAGACTTCGACAGAATGATGGGTACACAGAAACACTATCTAAACTTAGAGTAAATGTATTTGAATATTCAAATGGAAAGGTGACCCTTGCAAAATACAAAAAAGAGATTTTGTTGGAGGAAGAGATTAGTAAATACAATACAAAGTTGACTTTAGTAGCTCCTACGATGAAACCAGGGGCAGTTATTGAAATTGAATTTCTGATTATTTCTCCGTTGCTTCATGTAATTGATCCATTCCTTTTTCAATATGGTATACCGGTTGATCGAGTAGATTTTCATTTTGAAACTCCAGAGTTTTATTCGTACAATACCTTTTTTAAAGGTTCGGAAAAAATTGAAATTACACGTAGTTTGAAAATCGAAAAAGTTCTACTGGGGCATTTTGAACGCACGATAGCCGATATAAGAACCGTTGGAACAACAAACTATCAACCTCGAGAAATGGATGTGAAAATGGATGTTTGGGATTTCTCATTGACAGATGTACCTTCCTTGAAAGACCCTGGTTTTGTTAAGAATATTTGGAATTATAGAAGTAGCTTGATTTTGGAATTGGCTTATGTTGATTATTTTGATTCTCCACGAGAATATGTCAGTGCCAATTGGACCACAATTTCAAAGGAAGTTTTTGAGGATCGTTTTTTTTATGAAGAAATGGAAAGGTCCAAGGCTTTTAAAACAACAATCCCTCTAATAATTGGTACAGAAAAAGATCCCTTACGTAAAGGTTTGGCTTTGTATCAATATGTTTCTCAAAATATTAAATGGAATAATATATATGGCAGGAATACAGAAAGAGGAATAGATAACTCCTTTGATCAAAAGATTGGAAATGTTGGTGATATCAATTTGATGCTTACCGCCATGTTAAAAAGTGCAGGTTTAAATGCTAACCCAATAATTTTAGGGTCCGTAAATAAGGGGATGCCTATATATCCATCACTTCAATCGTTTAATAGTGTGTTGGCAAGTTTTCAATACGAAGGGAAAACAATAGTTTTGGATGGAACAAATCCTAACCTTGGACTAAACTTGGTGTCAAAGCAGTTTTTAAATGGTCATGGAAGGTTGATATATTCCGATGGGACTTCTGTCTCTCTAAAAATAAATCCAACTGAAAAATCAATGAATTTATCCAGTATTGAGTATGAGGTGTTAGAAAATGGATTAATTAAAGGGACTGAATCTAATGTGTTAGATCAATATCTAGCGGTTGAATTTAATGAAGAGTATCCCGGTTTGGAAGTATCAAATGTTTTGGTTGGAAAGGATCGTAAATACGAAGGGGCTAGATTCTTTAATGGTGAAATTAAAAGTTTTTTTTGGCCCAAAAAAAAGATTCTAATTAAAAGCTCTTTTGAAATAGATGAAGCCAGTGAAATTTATTCGGATAGAATTAGTTTTTCACCATTTATTTTTAGAAGTCTAAATGAATTACCTTTTGTTGACTCGGTACGAAAAGTACCCGTAGAATTTTATTATCCTGTCTTAAAAAAATCTATTTTTAGAATACATTTTCCGGAAGGTTATCGATTGGAAAAAATACCTGAATCAAAGATTCTTACCTTACCAAATGGCATGGGTAAATATAAGTGTATTTTCTCGGAAGTAATTGGTGGATTACAAATTTTGGTTTCGGAGTCCTTGAATTCGGATATTATTTATCCGAAGGATTTTAAGGCATTATTTGAGTTCTATCAAAACATTTTTCATATTGAAAATCAGAAAATTGTCATCTTAAAGAAAGGAATTGAATAAATGTTTTAAGCTGGATTAAACCAATTAATTTTTGGGAGTCTTATTGTCATTCAAAGATTATTTTAATGAATAACACTTTACATATGACTAAAAGGATCGTGCTTTTTTTAGGGGTAATTACATCCTCATTTTCGGCTATATGTCAGATTGATGGTGATAAAATTTTCCAAAATGATCAGATTATTACTATTGAATTGACCTTTCATCAAGCCAGTTTTTTCGACAGTTTGGAAACTAATTACCTGACCCAAGAATATATGAAAGCGGATCTGGTCTTAACCGATTCCACAGGCACGTATTCGTATCCCGAGGTGGGAGTTCGTTTGAAGGGTAACTCTACTTATAATCACCCAAATAACAAAAAGGCTTTTAAGATTGATTTTAATAAATATGTGAGTGGTCAAAAGCACGATGGCCTAAAGAAGTTGAATTTTAGTAACGGTTTTAAAGACCCCTCCATGATGCGTGAAAAGGTGTTTTTTGAGGTGAGTAAAGCTGTAGGTGTACAGGTGCCTAGAGCTAATTTTGCCAATGTTTATTTTAATGGAAATTTATGGGGTTTTTATACAGTTGTGGAACAAATTGACGATCAGTTTTTGGATTGGAGCATTTTGGATGATGCGGGTAACTTATTCAAGGCAGGGGACAATTTTGGAACGAGTAATACCCCCGCCAATTTAATTTATTACGGATCCACCATTGCAGATTATACCGATAGATACGAGTTGAAAACGAATGAAACGGCTAACGATTGGAGCGATATTATTTCATTTATGGATTTTGTAAATAATTCAAGCTCTACTGATTTTGAAAATGACTTAACCCAGAAAATAGAACTTACCGAATATTTAAGATCGGTGGCTTTGGATAATATGTTTAGTAATCTGGATAGTTATACTGGCTCGGCTAGAAACTACTATGTATACCATCATTCCGTTACGGATAAATGGGAATGGATAAAGTGGGATGGAAATGAGAGTTTCGGTAGTTATTCTGGAGGCGGTGGTCCTGGAGGTGTTAATGTATTGAACTTAGATCCAGATTATCATGATTCGGAAAGGCCTCTATTAGAAAATGTATTTGCTTCTCCTAGTTTATATAACCTGTACCTGATTGAGTATTGCCATATTTTAGAGAATTACTTTAATTCTACGTATATGGATGCTTTGATTGATTCGTATACCTCTTTAATTCATACTGCGGTTTATGCAGATTATAATAAAATGTATACCGATGCTGACTTTGATACCAATGTGAATGCAGATGTTTCTACCAGTGGTGGTCCTGGTGGAGGTACCATTTACGGCCTGAAATCTTTTGTAAGTAGTCGAGCTAGTTATTTAGACGGTGTTGTGGATTGTAGTGTATATACTTCTGTAGAAAAAATAAAGGAATTTGGTTCCATCCGTGTGTTCCCTAACCCAGCAACAAACCAAATAAAGTTGAATTGGGAGGTAATCCATAATGTGGAAATAACCATTCTTAATTCACTAGGGGTAACTTTATATGTAAAATCGATTGATTCAAATAATTCCACCATGATTGATGTAAGTAGTTGGGCTAATGGAATGTACTATGTGCGATTAACGAGTGAAGACGGGACTTCAAATACTCGAATATTTAGTGTGATCAAATAAATTAGAAAGGACTATCATATTCATCCAAAGTAGGCCATTCAAGATCTCTTGGGTTGAGGATAGGATGGGCAGCATCCCAAACCTTCCCAAAACTATCATACTTTATTCCTTGATCATGAGTAGGTTCGTGCATCGTTGAAGTTAAATAGGTCATCATTGTTTCATCTTCCAAACTTTCAAAGCCATGAGCCAACCCTTTTGAAATAAAAAGAGCCCGATTATTGCTTCCTGTTAATTCAATACTAGCATATTTTCCGTAGGTCGGAGAATCACTACGGATGTCTAAAATAACGTCTATCAGACTTCCATGGGTACAATACACTAATTTATCATGGTCAAATGGAGGGGTTTGAAAATGCATTCCTCGGATAACACCCGCATTATTTTTGGAATAGAAACTTTCTTCAAAATGGGTGTTTAGGCCATGTTCTTCAAAACTTGCTTTATGAAAGGTTTTTACAAATCCACCCCGATTATCTTCTGCATGGAATAGATCCAAAATGAACAATCCTTCAATAGTTGTTTTTCTAACTTTCATATAATGGGATGGTTACAGCTTTTGAAAATAGTTTTGTACTTGTTGAGTGGTTTTTGTTCCCCAATCCTCACTTGGCGTTTTATACCAATCTATGGTCCAGGATATGGTATCCTGGGCATTTAGTTTTGGTGCCCAGTTCAGGCTAGTTTTTGCCTTTGTGATATCTAACTTTAGTAATCCCGCTTCGTGCAATTGCCCCTCCTTTTGCTGAACCTCATACGTTCCGCTACCCCAGGTTTCAATACTGATTTTTATCAGCTCCTCTACCGTCAATTCATTTTCTGGTTCCGGACCAAAATTATACGCATCCGCAAATTTTACAGGGTCTTTTGCCATCTTAGCTCCAAGTAATAAATAGCCATACAATGGATCCAATACATGTTGCCATGGGCGAACGGCTCCTGGGTTTCTTAAAATAAGCTTTTCGTTCATACCTAAGGCCCTAGCCAAATCTGGAATAATTCGAGATTCATTCCAATCTCCTCCACCAATAACGTTTCCGCTGCGTACCGTACTCATGGATTTTTGATGCTCTGAATACTTTTTTGGATTGAAAAAAGACAAACGATAAGATTGACTTACTATTTCAGCCGCTGCTTTAGAAGCAGAGTAGGGGTCATATCCTCCTTTAGGATCATCTTCTACATAAGGTTCCATCCGTTCCTTGTTTTCGTACACTTTGTCCGTTGTAATGTTTACCATTATGCAGGGTTTAGCAAGCGCTTTAAAACCTTCCATAACATGAATGGTTCCCATTACGTTCGAGCTCATCGTACCTACTGGATCGGTATACGAAGGAATAACTAAAGCTTGGGCGGCCATGTGAATAACGAAATCAGGTTGGAAATCAATTATGGCGTATTTCACCCGTTCTTGATTTCGGATATCACCAATTATGGATTCGCAAATATCATCTCCATTAATCTGAAAGTAAAGATCCTTTGAGGTTTCCGGCTTTAATGAAAAACCCATCACTTCCGCTCCCAGTTCTTTTAACATGACTAAAAGCCAACTTCCTTTAAATCCAGTATGTCCAGTCAAAAAAACTTTCTTACCCGCATATGTTTCTTTAAGTAATTCTAACATTACCAGTTTTTCCATTTCGGGGTACCTTCCCATAGATCGTTCAAATCATGATTGTCTCTAAGGGTATCCATACATTTCCAAAACCCGTTGTGCTTGAAAGAAACGAGTTCCCCTTCTTTAGCCAAATCTTCCAACGGTTGACGTTCCCACATAATCGCATCCGCATCCTCATGTAAATAATTGAATACTTCTGGTTTCATGATAAAGAATCCGCCATTAATCCAAGCCCCATCTTCTTTAGGTTTCTCTACAAATTTTTGAACTACATTTTTATTATCTAATTCAATAACTCCAAAACGACTACCAGGTTGTACAATCGCCATGGTACAAATTTTACCGTGAGCTCTATGGAATTTTAATTCCTCGTCCATATTGATATCACATACTCCGTCACCATAGGTAAGCATAAACTCTTCGTCTCCAATATAGGGTTGAACTTGTTTAAGTCGTCCAGCAGTCATGGTTTCTAAACCCGTATCTACCAATGTAACGGTAAATGATTCTGATTTGTTTTTGTGTACTTTAATTTGGTTTGATTCCAAGTCTACAGTCACATCCGCATTATGAAAGTAGTAGTTTAAGAAATACTCCTTAATCATATATCCTTTGTAACCCAGACATACAATAAATTCTTTATGACCATATGACTCATACATTTTCATGATATGCCATAAAATGGGTTTCCCACCAATTTCAATCATTGGTTTTGGTCTTAAATGAGATTCTTCTGATATTCTGGTGCCTTTACCACCTGCAAAAAGTACTACTTTCATTCTGTTTCTTTATCCTATAAAATAGGCGTTGGTTCGCAAATATAGGTATTGGATACCTAGTTGTTGTGTGTTTTTTGTCTTTAGATGTTATGAAATATTAAATATGTCATAGAAGCTAATTTTTGATGAATCTCATCCATTCTACACCGGTTTCAGATTCGGCTTTCACGAAGTAGATTCCTGGTGATAACTTGGAAACTTCAATTTGTGGAGCGTTTAATTCAATATTCGGTAGCACCATACTTCCCGAAGAATTCCAAATGCTCAATGCTTTTACGGATTTGTTAACGTCAATATTTAAATAACGATCCGTAGGATTCGGATAAACAGTATTAATTAAGTTCTTTTCTACCACATTAACGGATAATAGAGGATCATCTATGTATACCACAGATGTTATAATTCCCAATTGTTCCGTTACCGTTAATACGGGGAAACCTTCGTTGGATGCATACCATTCGTAAGTAACTTCAGTGGAGGGGATTCGTAATCCGAAAGAAGCCAAGTTAATGAATATGGTATCTGATTTTACCGTAGTTGTTTTTACTCTTAAAGTTTGAAAGGTTCCTCCTGGAGTAATCAGGATTCCCCAACCATCCACTTCGTAAGTTAACGTGCCTTCTTGGCCCAAAGTACCTAGTGCGGGTATGATCATTTCATAATCGTACGTATCCGTGTTTTGATCGCCATAAGTAATGGGGAGGTATAGTTTTATTTTGGTATCGTTATACTTGGTAGGTAATGGAGCGCCCGATATGGTTGTACCAATTCCCACTTCTGACCAACTGGAGATTTCTGTTTTTGAAAATAAATAATTATTGGTCATGGTAATAAAACCGGCAAGATCAATATCATCGGTAAGTTTAGCCTCCGTTGCGAGGTAATTAGGATTAAGGGGGTTGTTAAATTGGAATTGGTAGAAAATGGGTGTTTGAGAAACGGTATTATAAATTAAAGTGTCATTACTATTTCGTTGCAAATCACTGTAATCCCAAGTCATATTTGGTCCTGTTATCGAAACATCCATGGAACTACTAGTACCTGTTGATCGTGCATATTCTTGCCCTGGTTGAGGTATATCGTCCATATCGATTGTGATTTGAGAGAACCCCGAAATAGAGAAAAGAATCAATGTACTAAGTATAAGTTTTTTCATGATTTTCATTTTCTCAAATGTAGGATTTGTAGGGCATAAAAAAAACCGTTTTGATTAGGGCAAAACGGTTTTAATATTAAGAGATGTAAAGGCTCCCCCCTTTACATCTGTTATCGCATATAGTGCAAAAATAAACGGAGCATTAATTTCGAGCAATACGTATTTTTACCTGTTTATAGTTCTTCAAGTTTTAAATTGGTAATTTCCCATTGGGCCATAACATCTTCCAGTTCTTTTGATTTATCAGAGTGAGTCGTGTAAAGATCTACCGGATTCGTATCTGTAACTGTAGCAATTTTGGACTCCAATTCTGCAATTTCACTTTCTAAGCTATCAATTTTCTTTTCGTGACGCTGAACCTCTTTATTTAGCTTTCTACGTAAATTATCCGTTTCCTTTTTTTGCTGATAAGATTCTTTGTTACTGGATCCCTTTATCTTGGTTTCCTTTTCTGCTTTTAAAGATTTCTTTTTTCCCGAGGTTTCAAACTCTCTAAAATTTTCCGATTGATGTTTGTTTAGGAAATCGTTAATTGGACCCAAGTATTCTTGTACTTTTCCGTTAATAAACTCAAAAGTTTTATCGGTTAATCCATTTAAGAAATCTCTGTCGTGAGAAACCACCACTAAGGTACCATTGTATTCTAATAATGCCTTTTTCAACATTTCTTTAGAGGCAATATCCAAGTGATTGGTCGGTTCATCCATAACCAATAGGTTGCGAGAAACCAATAACATTTTAGCCAGAGCTAAACGTGATTTTTCTCCCCCAGATAAAACCTTAACCTTTTTATCCATATCGTCCTCCTTAAAAAGGAAGGTGCCTAACAAACCACGCATCCTAGAAGGATTAGTCCATTCGTTAGTCGCAATATCCTCAATGGTTTGGAGAACTGTGATATTGGTGTTCAGAGTATTTTCTTGTACCTGAGCGTAATAATTCATTTCTACGTTATGACCTAAGGTGATAGTCCCTTCATAGCGCTCATCTTCGGTAAATAGTTTAAGGAATGTAGATTTTCCCATGCCATTTTGACCTACTAAGGCAACTTTTTCCCCTCTATTTATCTCTAAATTTACATCGGTGAATACGTGGTTAGTTCCATAAGACTTAGCCACGTTTTCGGCTTTTAATACCACCTGCCCGGCTCGTTTAGCTTCGGGGAAGCTAAATTGAATACTGCTATTATCCACAATATCAATTTCAATACGGTCTACTTTATCTAGTTGTTTTTGTTTGGATTGTGCCGCCTTTGCTTTTGATGCCTTGGCTTTAAATCGTTCAATAAATCGTTCTTGTTGCTTAATATAATCTTGTTGGTTTTTTAGAGTCCTTAATTGCTGTTCAATTCGTTCCTCTCGTAAAACCAAATAATTGGTATAGGCCACTTTGTAATCGAAGGTTTTACCCATCACAATTTCAATGGTTCTATTGGTTACATTATCTAAGAACATCTTATCGTGAGAAATCATCATGATCGCTCCTTGATAAGTCGATAAATATTCCTCTAACCAAATGATAGCTTCTATATCCAAGTGGTTGGTCGGCTCATCTAATAATAGAAGGGTGGGTTGAATTAATAATAGTTTTGCTAACTCCACACGCATTTGCCATCCCATACTAAACTGCGTCATTTTCATTTGCAGTTTTTCTCTGGTAAATCCCAGTCCTAGCAATATTTTTTCGGCATTGCTCTCCGGATTCCCGTGGTCAATGATATCTAAACGTTCATGTTTGATGGTCAAATCATGAATCAAATCAGTATAGGCTTCGCTTTCGTAATCCGTACGGGTTTCTAATTGATGATTGATATCTTCAATTTCTTTTTTAAGCGTATTGGCTTCCTCAAATGCACTTAAGGCTTCTTCCAAAACTGTTTTCTCCGATTGAAACGAGAGTTCCTGTGATAAATACCCCAAGCTTTCGTCTGAGGAAATGGTGACAGAACCAGAATCTAATTTCTGCCGTTTCATGATGACCTTCATTAAGGTAGATTTTCCGGCACCGTTTTTTCCTACTAAACCAATGCGATCTCTTGAATTTATTAGGAAGGAGATGTCCTTAAATAAATCCATACCTGAAAATGAAACTGTTATTCCGTTAATACCTATCACGACTATTATTTTAAAAAGTAATTCTTAAGAATTTGCAAATGTAGAAGAAGCATTAGTATTACCTATCAATTGCCTAATTAACTTACATTTGCAGCCCTAATTTTTATCATATGAAAAAGAATTTATTTGCTATTTTATTTTTAATTCCGGTGATGGCTTTTGCTCAACCATTTGATTTCTCGAGCAAAACATTTAATTTTCCTTCCGTTGACTATATGGATGTGGATAGTATGAAACTGACCTTAACCAATACAACAGGTTATGATATTTCGGTATCTGGTATCGATTTGTTTTCAGTGTATGGTACGAAGCCTTTTTATGTAAAGGACTCCGTTTTTAATATGACCGTAGGGAATGCCCATGATGTTTGGATTTATTTTGAACCCGAACAAAACATATTGCATCAGCTTACAGCGGTGGTGAAAACAGATTTTAGAGGTGATTACTTAGTGACATTAAAAGGGGAAGGACATTTTTCGAACTCCTATTATTCGGGGAGTTATAATAAGCATGAACAGGATTTGAAGACCAGTTTAAAGACCATTACCGGCCAAGGATATAATTCGCTTTCTTATAGCGGTGCCCGCGATAATATGTATGGATCTATTGATAATGTAGGTGGTGATGTTACCTGTGTATACACAGGTAGGGTAGCTACTTTTAATACACGCCCTGGTGCAAACAGTAACCAATTTAACTGTGAACATACTTTTCCTCAAGGGTTTTTTAATCAAAACCTGCCTATGAGAAGTGACATTCACCATTTGTTTTCTACCGATGTGACCTCAAATAGTCAGAGAGGAAATTATAAATTTGGAATAGTAACGGGTAACCCTTCTTGGAGTGTAGGTGGGTCTAAAAAGGGAAGTAATGGATCTCAAACCATTTTTGAACCTAGAGACGCCCAAAAGGGACAGGTGGCCAGAGCTTTATTTTACTTTGTTCTTAGATATCAAGATTATTCAAATCATGTGCAAGGACAAGAGGCTATTTTAAGAACATGGTTTGATCAATACCTGCCTACCGCAGCAGATATTCAGAGAAATAATGATATCTATGGTTTGCAAAATAATCGGAATCCCTTTGTGGATTACCCGCAATTACTAAAACGAATTCATACGATTTCAGGTACTTCGGTAGCACCATCTAATTCTGGATTGTATGTTTCTCGTACGGCATTGGATATGACCGGGAAAACCGATAGTACTTTATATACCATTAGTATTGTTAATGTCGGAAATACAGAAGTTACAATGACCGATTTTAGAATCTCAAATACAACTAACTTTGATTTTGAAAATGCACAAAGTGACCGTTTATTATTACCTGGTGAGGGATTTGAAATTAGGCTAAGAGTGACACCAACACTAGTAACCAGTGTCAGTGAAGTTTTAAGTTTTGATACCGATGTATCCGGAATGGCTAGTGTAGATATTCAATTAAATGGTGGATGGACCGATTTAAGTACGACAGACATTTCAAAAAAATCAGATGTTGTCATGTTCCCAAATCCAGCACATGATCAAGTTTCCATTTCATGGGAAAACCATACTAATTATGAAGTGCGAATCTTTAACGTAAGAGGTGAAACGGTAATTTCAAAATCCGTTTATGCAGGAAGGGAGATTTTAAATTTAAAAGAATTGGCTAAAGGAATGTATATCGTAGAGATTTCAGACGCTAAAGAAGTTAGACATTCTTCTTTGGTCATTGATTAGAAAGATGGATCTAAAAAAAAATGGTCTTATTTCATAGAAATAAAACCATTTTTTTTTGTTTTATTTTTTGAGTTTGTCCTCAAATATTTTTTTGAATTTATCCACTTTGGGTTGAATCACCAGTTGACAATAACCCTCATCACCATGTTGGTTAAAGTAATCCGTATGATAATCTTCGGAAGGATAGAAAATTTCAAAATTGGTGATTTCAGTGACCATAGGATTGGCATACATACCCGATTCATCTAGTTTTTTCATGAATGAAGTAGCCATTTCCTTTTGCTTCTCGGTCGTGAAAAATATGGACGATCGGTATTGCGTTCCCACATCACCACCCTGACGGTTCAAGGTAGTGGGATCATGAACTTTCCAAAACACTTCCAATAACTCTGTAAAAGAGATCATCTCTGGGTCGAAATCAATTTTGGCAACCTCTGCATGTCCCGTTGTACCCTGGCAAACTTCTCTATAGGCCGGGTTTTTAATATGACCACCTGAATACCCAGATTTTACCGTGTGAACGCCATTTAATTTTTGAAAAATCGTTTCAATACACCAGAAGCAGCCGGCTCCTAAAATTGCGGTTTCTAATTTGTTTGTGCCCATCATCCTGTTTTTTTGGAATGTCAAAGGTATAATGACCTTGGAATAAAATAGTCATGTAAATTTCAAAATTGGTTTTGGTATATGGAAGGGGAATCTACCTTTGTAATACAAATTCATCCATATGAAAGTTATTTTCACAAATATTTCTCAGTCCCGAACCATTCAATTAGGGAAAGAAACCGTAGAAACAGGTATGTACAAAAAGAGTGTTCCCGAAGGTATTTACTTGACAAAAACAGGGGTGAGAAATGATGCTGTGATAGATCGAAGATACCACGGTGGAGTGGAAAAAGCCTGTTACCTCTACGGGCATAATAACTATGCTCATTTTCAAGATAAATTTCCGGAAGCCCCCTGGGAAATTGGCATGTTTGGAGAGAATATTACCTTAGATTTTTTGGATGAATCTAATTTAATGGTAGGATCCATTTATGCGTTAGGGGAAACGGAAATAATGATTTTCGAACCCCGACATCCTTGTTCTAAGTTGAATTTTCGTTTTGAATCGAATAAGGCAGTTAAGGAATTTGCTAATTCCCCCTTTCCAGGTGTTTATGTTCAAGTTATTAAAGAAGGGTGGGTCCGCCCAAATGATGTAATGATTCAGAAATTCTCAGGAGATGCAATAATGTCAATTACGGATTTGTACCGCGAGAAAATGAAAAAATCAATTGATAAAAAAAAGGCTGAAGCTATAAAAGTTACCGCTGCTTTATCGAGTACTTCGGGTAAACAACAGATAATTGAGGCGGCTGAGAAATATGTACGTGAACAATTAGACGGGGAAGGCTCTGGACATGACTGGTGGCATATAAAAAGGGTGTTAGATTTATCGGTAACCATTGCATACCAATATCCCAAGGCGGATCTATTTGTGATCAAGTTGGGTGCTTTATTACATGATATTGGGGATCATAAGTTTCATAATGGGGATCACACCGTTGGACCAAGACTGGTGCGAGATTGGCTAAATAAATATTCGGTAGATGAGGTGTCTACTGAAATGATTATTTCAATGGTAAAAGAGATATCCTACAAGGGAGCGGAAGTGGAAACTCCGATGAGTTCCTTGGAAGGTGAAATAGTTCAAGATGCCGATCGTTTGGATGCCATGGGGGCTATTGGTATTGCTCGAACTTTTGCTTATGGTGGTAATAAGAATAGAGAGATGCATAACCCAGAACATGCCGTGGAGAATCATGCTGATTTTGAATCTTACAAAAAAACAAACGGACCTACCATTAATCACTTTCATGAAAAACTCCTTTTGTTAAAGGAGCGCATGAATACGGAATATGGTTTGGACCTAGCAAAAAAACGCCACCAATATATGGTGACGTTTTTAGATCAGTTTTATGCGGAATGGGACGGAAAACGCTAATTACTCCGCATTAGGGTTAGTGTTCCCTTGTATTCTGCTCCATTAATGGAATAAATATAAAAATAGACTCCGTCCGGAAATTTCACACCAGATGTAGAACGACCATCCCAAGAGTGAATCCCACCCGAAGATTGGTGTACCAATCCACCAGCTCGGTTGAATATCGTTAACTCAATACAATCACTTAGATTTCCATTGCTAGTTATTTCAAAATAATCGTTAACTCCGTCACCGTTAGGAGTAAACACATTGGAGACTTGAATATCCGCTAAGCTGTCAAAACTAGGGCCTTGAACCGTTACTTCTGTCGTGTCAAAACACCCATCGGGTGAGGTGGTAATCAAAGCCACAATAGCCATTTTATCGTAATCTAAAACCAACAACGGATTTTCTTCGGTACTCACTGTTTCTCCATTTATAAGCCATTCGTACGCAGTCGCTCCAATACTGTTCTCATCAATTTTCACTCCGATACCTTCACAAGTTGGAGTGGTTTCATATTTAAATGCGGAAGTGGTAGAAGCCAAAGAATTTAAATTGAAATTTAGGGTGTCTCTACAATTATTGGCATCGGTTATGGTAACCGTAAAGTGATTGATTATTCCCGTTAAAATGGTAGGGGAGTTGGATGTTGAGTCAGATACTAGGTTTCCAGGACTCCATTCAAAATTAAAGGGGCCAATTCCATTTTTGATTAAAGTTATCAGCTCCAATTCTACATTATCACAAATGTTTGTGTCTGTGGTTCCAAATACTCTAAATACCTCTACATCTACGGTGTCCAAAGAGATACATCCCAATGTGTCTGTGACTTGCAATATATAGGTTGCATCCGTATCCAAGGTGACCAGGGGATTTGCTAATCCATTAAAGTTTAATCCTGTTGATGGGGTCCATAAAAAACTAGAACCCGTAGGCCCTGAAGGATTTCCTCCCATTACGGCAGGTAAAAACTTGCAGGCATTAACCGTTACTCCAGCATCCGCAATTGGAAGAGGCTGAATATTTACAAAAATAGAATCGATAGATTGACAGGCGTTTACATCTGAAAGTGTTACCGTATACATGGTAGGTACAGAGGGAAAAGCAAATGGATTATTAATGGTACTATCTGAAAGGCTAGAACCATTATTCCATGAAAAAGCTCCAGTGCCAGTAGCTATTATTTGAACTGTATCTGCCCCACATACATAGGTGTTTGGAGTTACAGATAAGGAAGGTTTTGGTAATTCAATTACGGTAATAGAATCAATACCTGTACAGGTGTCATTACTGGTGATGACAGTGTATACGGTTGACCCATTAGGCAATACGGTTGGGTTTTCCAAGGTATTGTCGTTCATGTCAACACTTGGGTTCCAAAGGTAGCTGGTTCCAAATGGACCGGTTGGATTTCCTCCAAGAGTAACAGAATCTCCTTCACAAAAAGTTAGATCTGGACCTGCTTCAGTAGGTACAGTTGAATTAACCGTAATAAATGTGGTGTCGTTTCCTTCACATCCGTTGGCATCAAAATAATTTAAAAAATAATTTTGATCGGTTGGAGGAAATACTTTTGGATTGGAAATAGTAATTGAATTAATGAAAGTGTTGGGTCCCCAATTAAAGGATGTTCCAGTAGCATTCATTTGCAAAGTATCTCCAGGACATAAAAAGTAGTCCCCTAGAACCCCAGATGGAATTAAATTATTAATCGTTACGATTACGGAATCTTTTCCAATACAACCTAAGGTATTTGTTAGTGTTACTACATAGGTTGTTGTGGTGTCTGGTGATGCCGTTGGGTTGGCTAAATTGGGATCATCCAAACTTAAAGTAGGGCTCCAAGTAATGGTGTTGTTTGGATCTTGTGATGTAGGAGAACCTCCAATTACCACAGGGATACCTTCACATAAAACTTGATCACTACCGGCATCAGAAACAACATCCGATAAAATAACATTTCGGGAAATGGGACCCGCAATACATCCGTTTTGATTGGTGGATAGGATAGAAAGGGATCCATTGGTTTGTCCGGGATTCCATATAACATTAATTGTAGATGAGCCGTTACCACTAGTTATTGTTCCTCCAGTAATGGTCCAGTTGTAATTGACATTGGTAAGGGTATCTGTCGTGAAAACGGATGGGTTATTGTCAATACAGATGACAGAATCACCATAAATTTTTTCGGGGCCATCAAAAGGAATGACCCGGATATATACCTCTTGAGGTAAAGGCAGTGGAGGACAATTACTATCGGATACCACAACATTAATTAAATAAGGAACTGTATTTCCTTGTGCACAGGTCGTATTCCAACAAATAGTACCGGTAACACTACCAATTCCCGTAATAGGACTGGTTACAGTTGCGGGAGGGTTGGTTAGGGAGGAATTAAAAATATCCCTTGTCGCAGAAAATTCTAAAGGATCATTATCTAAATCATCATATTCTAAGTCAAAGCAAATATTCAATCCAGCTTCCACCTCGTAATTAAGTGGAGTGGTAGCGGTGGAATCTAAATTGGATGTGTTTTGGTTGGGCTGGTTGTTATTCGGGCAATTATCCGAAATAAGTTGCATATTTCTTCTGGTGACCCCAATAACAATACCATTTCTAAATTCTTTTATTTCTACGGCAGCTACAAATATTCCGGCAGTATTGGTTAAAAATGTTGTTAATCCAGTTTGGGGATCAATAGAAGAGTAACTACCCGTACCTAATAGGTTGGCTAAATTGAATCCGGTTTGGTAATTAATAAATGGTGGCGGAAATGTATATGGGTTTAAAAGAGGATCAAAATAAGGTGCTTGGGGAGGTGCACCAGTTCCGCCTTGGCCTGTTAATCCTTTAAAGGGTGTCTCCAACGAATAAACAAGTGAATCACCATCAGGATCAAAAGCGTTATTGGAAATATAGGCCGAATCCGTTCTACATATGTAAGATAAAAGCGTATCTGTAAATTGAGCAGAGGTATTATTGATTAGAGCGCCTCCAATGGAAGGAATCCACGTGGTATATGCAAAAGATTGAGCTCCTGAATTGTTAAGGTTGAGGATTCCTCCTGGGCGGCAACATCTATCATACACTACCCAATACCCTTGTACCGAAGGGGCAAGGGAAATGGTTCGCTCGTACCGTGTTAAATACACACATACATTGGATAATAAGTTAAAAGGATCACAAATCGCTGGTAAATTAGGGTCTACAGCATTGGAATCTGTTAAAAATAGATCAATATCCGTGGTGTAAGTTAAAGGATTGGAGGGGGTGAGAATTCCTTCGTAAATACCTACGTTAATAAAGGTTTCCGGAAAAGAACCACCTGATCCGCCTCCTCCCCAATTGGTAGAGTTACAATCTTGATAGGCATCGAGTGTTATTTTGTAAATTGAATTCCCAATAATTAGTGGGTCTGGCCCCATGTATTCATACCCTACATTACCTCCAATTAAATGGGTGGCAAATGAGGAGTTGTTACTCAGGAAAAGGAGGGAGAAAAAAAGGAAAAGAGTCTTTATTCCTGTTCCTTTGACGATAATATTTTGTTTCAAAATAAGTATGTTTGAGATGCTTTGCATCCTAATATTAGGATGCAAATTGTATAAACTAATACGCAATTTAGGGTAAAGAAGTGTGGTGCGCAAATACTTAATTTTTAACCTCGCTTCTTTGAAGGGGGGAAGGAACGATGTTTTGGAATAAAACTATTTAGTTTTTGCGTGCTCTACGATTTTTTTCCGTTACTAAATCGGAAAGTTCTTTGCCCATTTGGCCAGCAATAGCGGTGTTTTCTTCCGCTCTTCTGGTTAAATAGGGCATGGTCGCCTTTACAGGGCCATAAGGAAGATATTTAGAAACATTATATCCTGATTTTGCTAAATTAAAACTAATGGTATCACTCATTCCTTTGAGCTGTGAAAAGTAAATTCTACGATCGCCATTATGCAAGTTCTTTTCCCGCATTAACTCTACCAATTTCATCGAACTAAGTGCGTTATGCGTACCATTACAGAATTCTACGTGATCAATATTTTCTACCATGGTTTTAATCGCTAAATCAAAATCTCTATCCGTAGATTCTTTATCGGGTTGGATAAAAGTTGGGTATCCTTTTTCAATGGCTCGTTGATTTTCTTTTTCCATATACGCCCCACGTACAAACTTCACCCCCAAGAACCAACCTTCTTTTTTGGATTCTTTTATTAGTTTGTTGAGGTGTTCCATTTTATCCCAACGGTACATTTGTAGCGTTTGGAAAATAATCGCTTTCTTTTTATTGTAAATCCGCATTCTACTTTCAATTAATTTATCAATTGCGGGTTGAATCCAAGATTCTTCAGCATCAATATATATCGGGATTCCTGTTTCAAATGAAGCTTTACATATTTGTTCGAATCGGTCAATAGCTTTTAGGTATTCGTCTTTTTCTGTTTCCGTTAATTTGGTCCTTTTCGTTACTTTTTCAAGTAAACCAAAACGAGCAATACCCGTGATTTTCATACAGGCTACCGGAATGCCTGGGGTGGTTTCTGCTTTACGAATTACTTCAATAATTTGGTTCTTTGTATCGTCAAAAACGGACTCAGATTCCGCGCCTTCCACCGCGTAATCCAAGATAGATCCGATATGGGACTGATGTAACTCGGCTACTTTTTTTAAACTTTCGTTGAGGTCAACTCCCCCACAAAATTGTTTGAATACGGTGGCTTTAACAATGGGGGAAATGGGTAATCGTAAGGCCAAAGCAAAGTTCGATAAGGCTGTTCCTATCTTTACTAAAGTAGGGTTTTGCATTAATTTGAACATCGTGATAGCAAAATCTAAATCTTTATCACTTAAGTGTTCAAATGCAATTTCAGTATTATCAAAAGATACCATCGATTTCTTGTTTTCCGTAGCTCCCATATTCAACGTTTTTAGCAGTACAATAGTAAGTTAAATTGCTGTTTTTTAGCTTAAAAATAAGTTGGTGTATATACGAAAACTGCAAAGGGTAAGTTGTTGATAAACAATTGTTCCGGCTGGGTTGTTAACCGTAGTTGAAAACTTCTCGTTTCAAATAAAATGAAGTCATAGGAAATAGCGCTACTCTTTACATTTATATACTCTGAGATTCCGCTTCTTCAAGTAACTGCTGTTCGTATAGCATTTTGTATAAACCCTCGTTTTTGATGATGTCTTTATGGCTTCCTGTTTCTACAATTTCGCCTTTATCTAAAACAATGATTTTGTCACAATTTTTTATAGAAGAAATCCTATGCGAGATAATAATAGTTGTTCGACCCTTCATAAACGTATTCAAGTGTTTAAGAATGGTATCTTCCGTTTCCGTGTCTACGGCCGATAAACTATCATCTAAAATCAAAATTTCAGGGTGGGTGATTAAAGCCCTAGCCATTGAAATTCTTTGTTTTTGTCCGCCAGATAAGGTCACTCCTCTTTCTCCAATTTCTGTATTAAAACCTTCGGGTAATTGAATAATGCTATCGTAAATATCTGCTTGGATAGCAGCCTGTTCAATGTCTTTTTGGCGGACATTCTCTGAATTTATCCCAAAAGAGATATTATTGGCTATGGAGTCCGAAAACAAGAACACATCTTGATTTACATACCCAATATTTGTTCTTAAATCGGATAGATTGGTATCCTTAATGGAATGACCATTAATAAGAATGTTACCAGAAGATACATCGTAAAGGCGCAGTATAAGTTGGGCAATAGTTGTTTTTCCAGAGCCCGTTCTACCCGTAATAGCTAAACTTTCTCCATGTTTAACCGTAAAAGAAATGTTTTTTAGTGCATTGGTACCACTGTCAGGATAGGTAAAGGAAACCTGATCAAACTCGATGTCTCCAGTAATGATAGAAGGCTCTTGGATTGGAGATGTTATTTCGGGTTGGATATCTAAAAATTCATTAATTCTTTTTTGAGAAGCCGCTGCACGTTGAACCATGGATGTAACCCAACCCACCACGGCTACAGGCCAAGTAAGCATGTTTACATAAATGACAAATTCGGCAATATTACCGGGAGTTATTTCGCCAGCAATGGCCAGATTGCCACCTACATAAATGGTCAAAATGGTACTTAAACCAATGAGCAAGAACATCAGTGGCATAAAGAGCGCATTAACTCGGACTAAATCTAGGTTGATTTGTTTATATTCTTCGGTTTCTTTTTCAAACATTTCATCACGAAACGCCCCTAGGTTATACGCTTTATACACTCTAATTCCGGAAATGGCTTCATGAACAAAAGTGGAAATACTAGATAATTTCCGTTGTACACGTTCACTTTTCAGATTAATAATATGACTTACATAGTAAATCGATACGGAAAGAAAGGGCAGAGGTAAAAGTACATATAAAGTTAATTTGACATTTACCGAAAGCATGGTAGAAACAACTAGGATAAAAACCACAATCATATTGGTTGTATACATGATGGCAGGCCCAACATACATTCGTACCCGACTTACGTCTTCGCTAATACGGTTCATCAAATCCCCAGTACTGTTTCTTTTGTAAAACGAGGTGTCTAAACTTTGGTAATGACTAAAAATGTCATTTTTAAGATCAAATTCAATCAATCTAGACATAACAATAATGGTCTGTCTATTTAAAAAAGTGAAAAAACCCGTAGTAAGAGCTAGGAGAAATACAATAACTCCAAACGCTAATATGGAGGTGGTCATAAACTCCAAATAGGTTTCACGGTATTCAAAACCATCTACCAATCGAAGGCGGGTAACCGTATCCGCTACGATATCAAATGCCATTCGAATAATTTTGGCAGGCATAATAGCAAAAAGATTGGAACAGGTAATAAATACCAAACCTAGAAGCAAACGCCATTTGTATCTTAAAAAGTACTTATTTAGATGAAATAATGAACGCATTAAAAATTCAAATTTGGTAGATAGAATATGATAAAAACACTAATTTTGCCTGTTCAAAAAACAGAGCGGAATTGCGGTTTCAAAAGTAGGTCAAAGATTGGCCTGTTTTGTCAACTAAATTGCAACAAACGTGTTAAAAAAGATCTTTGATGGAGGGGTTATTTAATAGAAGGTACCTAAGGGTAAAGGTAATGCAATCGGTATATGCCTTTGATTCGGGAAATCATGACTTACAAGAGGGCGATAAGTCGCTAATGAAAAGTTTGGATGAGGTCTTTGTTTTATACGTGCACATGCTGAGTTTACTATTGGAAGTAGTAGAAATGAGTCGTAGAGACATTGAATTAAAGAAAGTTAAACGTCTGGCTTCGGAGGATGATCTAAATCCAAATCTGCGATTTGCACAAAATGGGGCAGCGCTGACCCTTGAAAATAATAAAAAATTCCGTACTAATTCCGATAAAATTGATTGGAATATGGAATCGGACAATATCAAGAAGATTTGGAAAGATGTAGAGTCCGACAAAAAGTATAAAGCGTTTATGTCTAATCCTCGTCATAACTTTCAGCATGATGTTGAAATTATGATTTATATATTCAAAACGTACATTGCCGTGAATGAGGTGATTTTGGATTTATTTGAAGACCGTAATATATATTGGTACGATGATGTTCAAATGGTTAGTATCAATGTGGTTAAAACCCTAAGTGCTTTGCGTCCTGGAATTGATAGGGTATCTAAACCAGCTGCCGAAGCGAAAGTAGCTGCGTTGAGAAAAGAGTTTGGTGACTATGCTGTGACAGAAGAGATTATTGATGCAGAGGATGAACTAAGAAAAGTCAAGGAAGTTTGGAATGAGGTGGTTTCTAGAAGAGTTTTAACACCTTTGTTTAAAGATGAACGTGACGATATTAAATTTGTAAAGGAATTGTATCATAAGTCCATTCTTCAAGCAGAAGATTCCATGAACTTGATTGAGAAATATACCAAAAACTGGGATGTAGAACGAATCGCTAAGTTGGATACCGTAATCATGAAAATTGCGATTACGGAGTTTACTAGCTTTCCAAATATTCCAGTAAAAGTGACGATGAATGAGTATTTAGAAATCTCTAAGAATTACAGTACTGAAAAAAGTCGCATCTTTATTAATGGTGTAATAGATAAGATTTTGAGTGATTTAAAAGCAGCTGATCGTTTAAATAAATCAGGAATGGGGTTAATTAACCGATAGTTTATTTTTTACGTTAGTTTAGAAAACATTTGAAAATGAGAAAAATATTTTTAGGGGCGTTAGCGATTTCAATTTTCACCCTTGTTTCTTGTGACGGGAATTCAAGGACCGAACAATTATCTCCCGATTTAGTTCAAAATCCAGCCACGGCATCTTCTGTAAAAAAAGAGGTTAAGATGGCCGCCATTAAGTTTAAAATAAAGGAGCATGATTTTGGATCCATTGTACAGGGAGAAACTATTAAAAAAGTGTACGAATTTACCAATACCGGTGAAATCGACTTAATTATTTCTGCGGCCAAAGGGAGTTGTGGATGTACGGTGCCTCAATGGCCAAAACGACCAATTAAACCGGGCCAAAGCGATAAAATTGAGGTGGTTTTTAATAGTAGTGGAAAGGAAGGAGTCCTAAATAAAAAAGTATATATCACCGCTAATACGAGTCCTGTAACCAGTGTATTGGTTTTAAAGGGAGAAGTAATAGCGCCTAAATAATCGTTAGAAATAATAATAAATAAAAGAAAAATGGAGCAATTTATACAGGGGCCAATCCCAATGTTTGCGTTAATGGGAGTAGTTTTTTACTTCTTTATTATTCGTCCACAAATGAAAAAAGCCAAAGATGGAAAGGTTTTTAGAGAGTCCATGGGTAAAGGAGATACCGTTGTAACCATTGGAGGTATACACGGAAAAATTTTAGAACTACGTGAAACTACTTTAGTTTTAGAGGCAGAAAGTAAAACTAAATTCGTAGTAGAACGTTCTGCTGTTTCACCGGAATATTCGAACGGTTCAGGACAAAGTGAGCTAGCTACGGCTGCAAGTAAATAATATGAAAAGTTCCGACCCGGAAAATACGGCCAATGGATTGGTTCGGTATAAGCCGGGTCGGAGGTTTTACGTTTTCATAATTAGCCTCGTTATTGCTTCTGGTTTTTGGGTGTTAAATGCCCTAAATAAATCGTATTCAGAAGAATTAACCATCCAAATTAAATATTTAAATCTTCCCGAAAACCGAGCGTTTTCTCCGATTCCATATACGAGTATTGATATTAATATTACCGGTGATGGGTATAGTTTAATGCAATTACAAGAAACAGCTGAGGAGGACACCGTTTATTTTGACTTAAACCAATTGGAATTTGAAAATTGGGGAGGAAAGAAACGTGCGCAAGTTCCTACCTCCCAAATTGTAAACTCACTAAGAAATGAGTTGAATAATAATATTAATATTAGTCGTGTAAGTAGAGATACCCTTGAAGTAATAACGGAAATTGGAATCCAAAAGGAAATGAAAATTGTTCCTGATGTTCATATTTCAGTCGCTAAAGGAATGGTATTGAAAAAGCCCATTTACACCCTACCTAATGTGGTTGACGTAAGTGGACCCATTTCTATTTTGGAATCGTTGAGTCAACTTGAAACCGAGCCTATGGTATGGGATGAGGTTTCCGAGGATATGGAAGTAAATGTGAGGTTAACATATAATTCTAGGTTTGTCATTCCCGAGTATTCTAGTGTGAAAATTATTGCGGAGGTAGAGGCTTTAACCGAAGGTGAAATTGACGTTCCCATACAAATTGTAGGTCTGCCCGAAAATCAATTATTGAGGTTATTGCCTGAAAAAGTGAGTATTAAATACTCCACTGGTTTATCGCATTACGATTACATTACTCCCGAATTGTTTGATGTGGTAGTAAATTATAAGGATGTGATTAAAAACGCATCTAAAATACCCGTGTATATCTGGGCAGTACCTAGTTACGTAAATGTAATTCAAATGTACCCTGAGCAAATTGGGTATTTGAAAATGGATTTGTAGGAATGAAGGTGGTAGGGCTAACAGGGGGTATTGGAGCGGGTAAATCATCCGTAGCTCGAATTTTCAAAAGTTTAGGAATTCCCGTTTATGATTCCGATAGCCGTGCTAAGGAATTGTATTCAGAAAGTAGGGAACTTCGTGATAAAATGAGATCTCATTTTGGTTTAGAAGTGTACAGTGGTATTGAAATTAACCGTTCATTTTTGGCTAATATTGTATTTAAAAATCCCGAAGAGTTAAGGGTATTGAACAGTTTTGTCCATCCCTTAGTACAAAAAGATTTTGAATGTTGGACTTTCCTCCAAAAGTCAAGGTATGTCATTCGTGAGGCCGCTATTTTAATTGAGTCGGATGGATATAAACTTTGCGATGAGGTCATAAATGTGATCGCCCCAATGGAAGTAAGGTTGCATCGTGTGATGATTCGTGATGAAGTTTCTAAGGAGGCTGTTTTAAGTCGTATACAGAGCCAAATATCGGAAGAGGTGAGAAGTTCTTTTTCTTCTTTTATTATTGAAAATGATGGGAAGCACTCAGTTATTGAGCAGGTGATTCAAATTCACAATGCGATACTATCGTAGAAACTCCTTGATAACTCTTTTTACTAATCTATTCCGCTTCCTTTTTTGTTGGTCTATTTTATTTTCTTTGTGGGAATAGAATTTAATCAACATGAAAACACTAAAAAAGATTCTCGTAATCCTCGTTCCCATTTTATTAGGAGCATTCGTTTATTTCATTATTCAATTTGGTCCAATAATCTCAGGTTTTGGAGCTAAAGGCGTCTGTTCATGTGTATATGTTGGTCACAGAACGGTTCAAAGTACCATTGAAAATGAATTAAGTGCTTTTCCTTTAAGTTTGGGAACCTTTGAACTCAATGAATCGGAGAAATCGGCTACGGGTTCTGTGTTTGGATTTGCCAAAGCGAAAGCTATTTACAGAGAAGGATTGGGCTGTACTTTAGTGAGGGAGATATCGGAGCAAGAGATTAGATCGAGTAAAAATCGTGTGGACTTAAAACTTCCTATTTTAAATGACTCGGTTTATTGGCCCCAAGGTTCGCGTATGGCAGATACTATTCCTACCGGAATAAATTTTGAGAAAATAAAAAGTGTGGTTCTTGCTTCTTTTGAAAATAGCCACTCAGAGATACCTGCGAATACCCGCGGAGTGGTCGTTATTTATAACGGACAATTGCTTTACGAGCAATATGCTCCTGGTTTTGATAAAGACGTTCGTCAATTAGGTTGGTCCATGACCAAAAGTGTGACGAATATGCTCTATGGCGTTTTGGATCAAAAGTCCATGTTTGATATTTATCAACCTGCTCCCGTTAAAGGGTGGGAATTGGATGATCGAAAAAATATAACCACGGATCAGTTATTACGAATGAGCTCGGGTTTGTTTTGGGATGAGGTGTATTCCAACGTTAGTACAGCAACCAATATGTTGTATACATCTGCGAACATGGGGGAGTTTGCAAGTGCTCAAAAGGCCAATGCAAAACCAGACTCTCAATGGTATTATTCAAGTGGGTCTACCAATATTCTTTCTCAAATTTTACGGGAAAAAATAGGCGAGGATTACTATTACCAGTTTGCACAAAAAGAATTATTTTCAAAAATCGGAATCCGAACTGCGGTGATCGAACCCGATGCAGGTGGAACCCATGTAGGATCGTCCTACATGTGGGCGAGTGCACGAGATTGGGCACGTTTGGGACAGTTGTATTTGAATGGGGGTACCTGGTTTGGTGAACAAATTGTTTCGTCCGAATGGGTGAAGTATTCCATAACTCCCGTTTCCATGTCGCCAAAAGGAGAGTATGGCGCTCAATGGTGGCTAAATGTAGGTGAAAAAGGAAATGAAGCCAACAGGTTACTGCCCGATGTACCTACAGATATGTATATGATGGATGGGTACGAAGGTCAACGTGTTTTTGTCGTACCCTCTAGTAATCTGGTGGTGGTTCGATTAGGACAAAATAAACGAGGAGGTTTTGATCATAATTCCTTTTTGAGTTCTTTAATTAACAGTGTAGAAAAATAAGTAGATGCTTAAAGTTTCATTTTTAGGAACGGGTACCTCTTCCGGAGTACCTATGATTGCTTGTGAGTGTGAGGTTTGCATCTCTGCGGATGATCGGGACAAAAGATTACGAACTTCTGTTTTAATTGAATCGGATACTACCACAGTAGTCGTGGATACGGGGCCTGATTTCCGTTATCAAATGTTAAGGCAAAGGGTGAAAAAGTTGGATGCCATCGTGTTTACACACGAACATAAAGATCATGTAGCGGGATTAGATGATGTTAGAGCTTTTAATTACAGTATGAAGGCATCTATGAATATTTATGCAACGGAACAAGTTCAAACGGCTTTGAAACGTGAATTTTATTACGCTTTTGAATCTGAAAAGTATCCGGGTGTGCCCCAATTGGATTTACAAACCATCACCCTTGTGCCATTTATGGTGGGCGATTTGAGATTTGAACCGATCCAACTATTACATTATAAAATGTCGGTATTCGGATATCGAGTCGGAGATTTTGGCTACATTACGGATGCGAACCAAATTACGGAAACGGAAAAAATGAAGCTAAATGGGGTAAAGGTATTAGTTGTAAATGCTCTGCGTGAGGCCACACATATTTCCCATTTTAGTTTATCTGAAGCTTTAGAGATCATTAAGTATATTGCACCGGAAAAGGCATATTTAACACATATCAGTCATCAAATGCCAGCACATGAACAATTACTAAAATTGCTTCCGCCTAATGTGTACCCTGCTCATGATGGGTTAGTTATTGAAATACAGTAATTTAAACGTATGAAATACCAGGTACTAATAAATACATTCACCTTTTTTATTTTGTGTCTATTTTCTGGACTTGCGAATGCACAACTTTTGTCTATTCAATCTGCAGATTCATTGAATGGTAAACCTAAAAAACAATTCTATTCCACGGCTTGGATAAAGATGAATATGTTTTACGATCACAAGGGTATTCCAAATGTATCTGCAATGCATTTACCCTCTATTCCTACGGATCGGGAGAATGTGGTAGATGATCCTCAAGTACATGCCGATTTAAATCAGACCCGTTTAATTTTTGCTTCCACCTTTCAATCCGAATATCTGGGTGAAATTTTATCGTACATAGAAACCGATTTTTATGGAAGTGGGGGAGGAGGTCTACGATTGCGTCACGCTTATATACGATTTAATAATTGGCGAATTGGTCAATCTTGGTCCGGGTTTACGGATGAAGAAGCTTGGCCAAATATTACCGATTTTGATGGACCATCTACCGGAGCTTGGGTTAGAAGTGTGCAGGTCACTTATTTTTTTAGGCTCCAGCCAAATATGGATTGGTCCGTTGGAGTAGAATTACCTACGGCTGATTATTCAAGGTATTTGGCTATTGATACTTTGGTAACACCTTCCAAACAAACATTTCCAGATTTGGTATCTCATTATGAAGTAAGATGGCCAAAAGGGCATTTCCAGATCGCTGGAGTCGGTCGGGCTATCGAATATCGAAATGCGAGTCAAAATACTGTGTATAAAATTGGGGGTGGGTTTAGTGGTTCTGGGAGTCAAATTCTTTTTGGAAGAGATAAAATAATTTACCAAATGGCATATGGTATGGGTATTTCAAGATATCTAGTCTCCTTTGGTGGAGGCGGTTGGGATGCGGTGCCCGATGGTAAGGGGAATCTGGATTTAGTTCCTATTTATGGTGGATATGTGGGGTACCAACTGTTTTGGGGAAAAAAGAAATATGCCTCTAGAGATTATAATCACTTTAGCTCCACTTTTGTATATGGGTACGTAAATTTGAATAATCCGCAATATGGAACTTTAGGGAATCCTACTTTGTTAACAGGGTCATATGCAAGTGCTAATTTGTATTGGAATGTAGTAGGTCCACTTAATTTTGCGATAGAGGGAATTTATGGTTTTAGAACAGATGAATTTGAAAGTTCCGGGCAAAATATCAGGATTCAAACGGTTGCCGAATACAATTTTTAGTTTTTGGGGTAATAAAAAAGGGCTTGCAATACCATGCAAGCCCTTTTTTATAATCAATTAATTCTGTTACTGTAACGTAATTTTCTTTTGTAGGTCATCAATGTAACCTCTAAAGCGTTTATCGGTGTCAATGAGGTTGTTAACTGTTTTACAAGCGTGAAGAACGGTCGCATGATCTTTTCCTCCAGTATGAGCTCCAATGCTCGCTAAAGAAGCTTTCGTCATCTGTTTAGAGAAGAACATCGCTATTTGTCTTGCCTGAACCACTTCACGTTTACGTGTTTTCGATTTCAATAATTCAATAGGTAGATTGAAATAGTCACAAACCACTTTTTGAATGTATTCAATAGAAACTTCTCGCGCTGTGTTTTTCACAAACTTGTCAATCATTTGTTTCGCCAAATCAAGTGTAATCGATTTTTTGTTTAACGATGATTGTGCAATTAAGGAAATCAAAGCACCTTCCAATTCACGTACATTGGTATTGATAGAATAGGCAAGGTATTCCACTACCTCTTTCGGTAACTCAATACCTTCTGTATACATTTTCTTTTGTAGAATGGCAATTCTAGTTTCTAAATCTGGCGATTGTAAATCAGCGTTTAATCCCCATTTAAATCTAGATAAAAGTCTTTGTTCTACCCCTTGCATTTCAATGGGTGGCTTATCGGCCGTTAATACCAATTGTTTACCACTTTGGTGTAAATGGTTAAAGATATGAAAGAATACATCTTGTGTTTTTTCCTTACCGGCAAAGAATTGAACATCATCAATAATCAACACATCAATCATTTGATAGAAGTGAATGAAGTCATTGTGCGTATTGTTTCTTACCGACTCAATAAATTGTTGTGTAAATTTCTCTGAAGAAACGTACAATACCGTTTTATCTGGATGGTTTGTTTTAATTTCTAATCCAATAGCTTGAGATAAATGTGTTTTACCTAAACCTACACCACCATATATGAATAATGGATTGAAGGAAGTTCCTCCAGGTTTGTTGGCTACTGCAAAACCAGCTGACCTAGCTAAACGGTTACATTCACCTTCCACATAGTTGTCGAAAGATAGGTTGTGATTCAATTGAGAATCAACTACTACTTTTTTCAAACCAGGAATAATAAATGGGTTTTTAATTCCCCGTGCTCCAATTTCTATAGGCACAGAAATGGACGGGTTTCTAGCTGCCATACGATTACTCGCAGGAATAGTCATCTGAGTTGGCTTTTTGTGAGCTTTTGAGTTCTCCATAATGATACTATAATCTAAAGTACCACGAGGACCCAACTCTTTTTTTATGGTCTTCTTTAAAAGAGTAATATAATGCTCTTCTAACCATTCATAGAAAAACGGTGATGGTACTTGAATCGTCAAAGTATCCCCTTTTAAGTTAACCGCTTTAATTGGTTCAAACCATGTTTTGTAACTCTGCGGACTCACATTGTCCTTTATGATGCTTAAGCATTTGCTCCAAACATCCTCGTAAATTTTGCCCATTATTGAACTCCTGTATTAAATAAGTATTTAAAATATTTTAGGAATTGAACATTTAGTTTGTTATCTCACCCCCACAGTATAGATATGTCTCCCTGTATTCAAATTCGCTAACAAAAATTGACATAAAAAAGTTAAAAAAAAAATCATTTTGCTATTGTATTTAATGAAATAATTACGGTGTAAGTGAATCGGTTTCTTTGAAGTTTGGTGACTTGGTTATCTACCAACAACTTAACGGGTGTTAATAACCTTATTAACATTTAATGAACATTTTTATTAACACTAATAAAAGAATGGATTTCCCTCTTTTACTTCGGTTTTATTTTGAATTTTTGTCCTCAAAGATTGTTTTACCAAAATATGAATTTATAATCCGTAATTGTTAATATGTTTATTTACGAAACCAAAGTTAGAGTGAGGTATGCTGAAACCGACAGAATGGGATTTGCTTATTATGGAAATTATGCTACTTATTTCGAGGTAGCACGCGTGGAGGCCATGCGGACTCTAGGAATGAGTTATAAGCAACTGGAGGATGGCGGGGTTTTATTACCCGTTTCGGAGTTTACAACGAAGTATAAAAAACCCGCCTATTATGATGATGAATTAACGATCCGTGTGATGGTCAGGGATATTCCTAAAGTACGTTTCAATTTTTACTATGAAACCTATAATGAAAAGGGAGAATTGTTAAATACCGCTTTTACTCAATTGGTGTTTGTTAACAAAATTAATGGGAGGCCCACCGTAGTTCCTACTCAATTATTGAGCTTAATAAAAGCGCATTTTTAGGCGGGATTATTGGTTTTTTTTAGTTGAAAGACTCGAGGTTATTTGAAGTATTCGTAGGAAATTACTCTCTTTTTTTTAAATTTCCTCTGTCTTCTATTTCGGTTAGTTAGCCATCACCATTTTAAAGGTTTTTACCTCTTCTAAATTGCTAACCTTAATAACAAGGGAATGGGTGTTAATATCCTCTGGTTTTATTTCTAATTGGTTATGTTGACCTTTCACCGTATATATTAATTTACCCATAAGGTCATAAATGTCGACTCGAAAGGTGGAAGTGGAATGAACGATCAAATTTTCTTTACCCAATGAGAAATTATGAGAATTTGTTAATTTAATCGTAGGACTTTTGTTGACATTTTCAACTCCCACAAAATGGGGTGGTTTACTCGATGGACAGGTATCTATCATTCCACGGTCCCTAAAAACCCAGCATATTGTATTTTTATTTTCACCATTATTAATAAGGCTATCCGTTACTAAAAAAAGCGATGCCGCTTGCCACATTTCCATGTTAGTGGTATAACTATAGGCTGCCTCTAAGGCAATTGTGGTGGTAATATCTCTTCCTAGGTTTCTTTCAATTTGCATTAAAGCAGCGCTCCACATTGGGGCATCAGCGTATTTCGAGTATTGGAGGTCATCTGGGTATTGTTTGTTAGAGACGACTTCTCTACCCTCCCAATATTCATTATGACCATCCCATTTAAATACCCAGTTATCGTGATAATTGGTATAAGTAATAGAATAGCTTGCGGCTAAGTAATCACCAAAGGCTTCATCCATAGAGCCTCTTTCTGATCCAAAATTTGTATTGGGACTAGCACTTTCCATTATTGCATGGGTGTACTCATGTATTATCACATCGGCATCTTCCGCATCATCAACGCCCCCTTCTCCAAAAATTATAGACGGGGGATTAGTGCCGTAGTTAAATAAACTATTGTCGGCACCATTTAAACCATGACAATCTATTGCAATTTGGTAGTTTACTAAATTGGTGAATCCCAGCTCTTGTAAATACGCCTGTTGTTTGGTAATATGGTAAATAACGTTTACATCTTCAAATCCCGACTGAGATCTATTGTAATAAAAAAATGGGGTGGTGCTTTGAACAGGTGGTACATTGGGGAAGGACGTCTCTACAATTTTCACATAATCATTCTCTAATACAAACGTATTGTTGATGTAATTAATATGGATGTCTACCGTGTCTCTTTGTGAATCTAGATAGGGTGAATTAGCATCATTATTGTCTACATAGTTCCCTCCATACTCCGTCATGGCGGAGGTCAATGGATTTGGTGCATGAACGAAGGCCTTGGCAGTGGTATCTATTTCGTTTTGGTAATTTAGTAAGTCTAATTTTTTTAATTCTTGAAACCCCTCATCCAATAGAATTTGAAAATAATTCCCGGAATGATCTAAACATTTAAAACTAGATACCAATTGATACTTATTTCCCAAAGGATACCATATAAGTTTTGATTCTTGAATTTGTGATTCAATATGCGAGGCTGCTTGTTGTAAGTAATCCTGGGATAGTGCCGGATGTTGGGAGACGTAAATCTCTGTTCTCGAACTGTAATTGGATAGTACTGTTCCGTTTAGATCGGTGTTGATTTTAATATGGGCATTAAAAATTTCATAACCGTAATACGTTTGAATAAAAGTATAATGTTTTCCAAAAGGACTTTCAATTTCATTAAGCAATATAATGTCCTCCTGCGTATTTAAATTGAATTGTTGTTTAATGACACGGGCGGCATCTTCGTTGGTGATTACTTTTTGCGTGATCGAAATACTTTTTGGAGCAGAATATGCGAAATCGTATTCCGGATAAGCTTCTGTTTTTTGACTCATTCCATGAATACCAATGGATAAAAATAGCAAGGATGTAATAACCTTCATAATTAAATTATTTTTGTTTGAAGTTGGTGCAATTTACTTAGAAAATCTTGATAATCAGAAAAATACTTTTCACGTATGGTAATCGTTAAATTGCAGTGATCCTGAAAATCTTGCCCTAAGACTTGAATACCCTCCCTTTTGGAGAATCGCATGATTTCACTCATGATGGCATAAGGGAAGGTTAATAAAAGGGTTTTGGTACGGTATTTTGAAATGATTTTATTCTCCAAAATAGCTTCTTTCGAGGCTGTCTTGTATGCATTTATTAATCCACCAACCCCCAATTTGGTTCCTCCAAAGTATCTAACCACTGCGATTAATACATTGTGTAACTCAAACGATTGAATCTGTCCGAGAATAGGTGGGCCGGCCGAATTGTGAGGTTCTCCGTCATCGGTAGATTTGGTGACTACTTGATCAATACCCAAACTCCAAGCGTAGCAAATATGTCGCGCTGAATAGTGTGATTTTTTTAAACTTAATAAAGCGAGTTCAATGTCCTTTTCGTTGTGAACGGGGAATACATATCCAAAATGTTTGGATCCTTTGTCTTTAAATAAGCTTTCCGAGTGAATGGAAGGTTCCTTATACTCATCAATTTCAGTCATTCCTTATAATACGATTGGTTAACCCTTTATGAAGAAGCGTATGAATTCCCGCTCCTATAATAATGACAGAAATTATTATCATTGAAAATATGGGGGTACCTAGGGTGTTGATCAGGTTGCTTTTACTAAAAAGGTATAGGAAAACCCAAGAAATCCAAAAAAGAGATAAGCAATAGTTAAGGATATTAATTCCCGAAGATTTAATGTTCGGTTTTTTGATGAATACCAGAATCCAAATAAAAATGGTAATGGTTAGGGCCCAGCCAAATACATGCCATATTATGGTTTTTTTGTTCCTTAATTGTTGAATAGTCAAATCCTTTTCCTTTTTGATGTTTTCAATTGCGATTTCATTTTGAGCTAAAGCTAATTGGGTATTATGATACTCAGAAATTTCCATTAAACTATCACTGAGGGTAATGTATTCTACGTAGAACTGGTAGGCCTTTTGGTAATTGTTTAATTCTTTTTCAATTTCGGATAAGGTCTTTAAACTTACCAATTCTTCTTCTGTATTATTGGATTGGTTAGCAAGAGTTAAAGCTTGTTGTGCATAATTCAGAGATTCGATCAGTTTTGATTGCTTACGATACAATTCAGCCAGATTATTTAGAGTAACTGCATTTTGGCTAGCGTTATTCACTTTTTCATTTATTTCCAGGGACTTTCGGAAATAATATTCGGCAATTTCAAAATCGTTTTGGGATAAATATACCGCCCCCAAATTACTATATGTTCTAATAAGAGCAATAGGACTGCTTATTTCGTTTTGGTATATGTCTAAAGCCTTTAAATTGTAATTTATGGCTCTTTTGTAATGTTTCATTCTTTCATGAGAGGCTCCTAGATTGCTGTAAATTATTGCCGTTGAATTTAAATTCCCTGTATTTAATGTTATGATTAATGCCTCTTCATTGGTTTTTATACATTTTTCATAATCCCCTTGATCGTAATAAATAGTGGCAATATTTACTAAGTTGGTTGAAATATCCACATCTTGAAGATGTTGTTCTTTAATTTTTAAAGATTGATTGTAGTAATAAATAGAGGAGTTGTAATCGTAAACCCCAGCGTAGGCAATACCTAAATTATTGTAAACTCGAGATAATCGATCGTAATTTGAGGTTGCTTTAAAAGTTTTTTCCGCTTCTTTTAAATAAGAAATAGCTTTTGAATTTTGGTTTTGTAAAAAATAAAATGCGCCTAAATAACTATTGGCTATGGCAACGCCTTCTATGTCTTCTTGTTCCAGTAAGGTTTGTTTGGCCCAAGTGGTTAATTCTAATGATTTTTCTAGATTGTCGTGTCTGGAACTCCAACAATATTCAAGCGTTAAATGTGCTTTTTTATTGGGGGCAATAGTCTCCGATATTTCAAACTGTAAACTATCAGAGATCGAATTATTAGCCCGGATTTGATAGGTGATGAATCCCAATAGGATAATTAGTAATGGTAAAACTTTAGTCATTATAATAAATTAGGTCTTTTTCAATTTTTTGGGTAGCAAAACCATCCATATTCATTTGAGGTGCCAAAACTCCATTTTTGATTTTGAGGCTACTTTTAATGACGAAACATTGATCAAATAGCTGTTCGTCTATAAATTGTTGGATGGTAGTTGTTCCGCCTTCTATTAAAATGGACTGGATCTTTCTTTGGTAAAGTTCCGAGAGAAGGGTAGGTAAAAATGGTTTATTAGGTTTAATTTGAATCCATTCCAGATTCAATTCTTGGTGGGTTCTTATGGTATTGAAAATATACGTTTTGACCAATGAATTAAAAATATGACTGTCTTTAATTATCTTTAAATGAGGGTCTATGATCACTCGGATTGGGTTTTTCCCATTCCATTTCCGGGTAGTTAAGGAGGGGTTATCCAAATCAACAGTTTTTCGTCCCACCAATATGGCATCTACTCGGCTACGTAATTGATGCACCCAAATAGAGGTGGTCTTATCGGAAATTGCTACCGCTTTTTCTTTTCTAGAATCTCTTTTTTTATCTAAAAAACTATCCGCTGTTTCGGCCCACTTTAAAATGACCAATGGGCGTTTTTTTTGATGGAATGTGTTGAATGCTACGTTTAGTTGGTTCGCTTCCTTTTCTAATACGCCTATATCTACTTCAATTCCTGCATCTTTTAATTTTTGAACTCCGTTTCCACAAACTACAGCATTACTGTCTAAGGTAGCAATAACCACCTTCGGGATTTTAGAGGCAATAATTAAATCGGCACAGGGTGGTGTTTTACCAAAGTGCGAACAAGGTTCTAAAGAAACATAAATGGTCGCTTGCTTTAATAAGGACTTATCCTGAACAGAGTGGATGGCATTTACTTCCGCATGGGGTCCTCCAAACTGCATATGGTAACCTTCCCCAATGATGGTTTCATGGAGTACAATGACCGAGCCTACCATTGGATTTGGTGATACACTACCCATACCCAAATGGGCTAATTCGAGACAACGTTTAATATATTTTTCGTGTATGTTAGTAACCATGGATTTAAAACCCAAAAGTATGTTTTTTTAGCTATCTGAATAGGTTCGTTTTTTAATTTAAAAACAAGTATTTCATTATATTTGACGCCATTCTTGTATTCCATTTTTGAGTAGTAAACTATGAAAATTCCAGACAATAAAATTTGGTCCGTTTTACAGTATTTTCATCTGAAATTAGATGAAAAATACTCCGAGAATGAAGTCGATAGTTTTTTCTGGATCCTCGTAGAATCTGAGTTAGAAATTAAGAAACTCGATTTTTTGATGAATCCTGAAATAAGGATGAGTGAAAGTGAGTTGTTACGGTTTATCACCTTTACACGCAGATTATTAAAGGATGAACCGGTACAATACATTGTGGGAAGTACAGACTTTAGGGGACGTACCTTTAAGGTGACGCCCGCAGTTCTTATTCCCAGACCCGAAACGGAAGAGTTGATTTCATGGATATACGGAGAGTTGAAGCATGTGGATAAACCCATAGTAATTGATATTGGAACCGGGAGTGGCTGTATCGCTATTAGTTTAAAAGCCGAATTAAATAGTCCACAGGTATTGGGAGTAGATATTCAAAAAGAAGTTTTGGATGTGGCTCGAGAAAATGCTGAATTCAATAACCAGGTGGTGAGCTTTGAAATTAGAGATGCGTTAAGCCTGAAAGTAGAGATCAATAGTTTTGATGTTATTGTGTCAAATCCGCCTTATGTATTGGAATCTGAGAAACTTGTAATGCAAGCCAATGTTTTGAATTTTGAACCACATACGGCATTGTTTGTGGAAGATACAGATCCATTAATTTTTTATCGAAAAATTGCCGAATGGGGAATTCAGAGTTTAAAGCCTAAGGGGTTTTTGTTTTTTGAAATCAATGAAAAATATGCGTCAGAAACGCTAAATATGTTAAATGAATTGGGCTACCATCAAACGGAGGCTAAAAACGATATTTTTGATAAACCAAGAATGATAAAGGCCATTAAACCTGGAAACCATTCATTGGCATAATATGTATTCTGTGTACCTCATTCACAAATGAGTACAAAAAATGAAACCAATCTATTTAAAAGATAAAGATACCTGGATCACAAAACGGTTAATAAATGGAGCCCGGAGTATTTTAAATAAGACTTTATGATTAAAGAAGAAATTTTGAAACTGAGAAGTCAGTTGAATCATTATAACCATATGTATTATCTGGAAAGTAAACCAGAAATCAGTGATTTTGAATTTGATCAATTACTAAAACAGCTTCAAGTGCTGGAAGAGAAGCATCCTGAGTTTTCGGATCCTAACTCACCCACCAAACGAGTAGGAGGGGACATCACCAAATCGTTTACTACCGTAAAACATGATGTTCCTATGCAATCCTTGGGTAATTCCTATTCAGAGCAAGAAATTCAGGAATTCATTGATCGTATTCATAAAGAGTTGGAAAGTGATGAAGTTGAATTTGTTTGTGAATTAAAGTATGATGGGGTAGCTATTGCTATTAAATATGAAAACGGAGAGTTTTTACAGGCATTGACTAGAGGGAATGGACTCCAAGGGGATGATGTTTCCAATAATGTGAAAACCATTCGTTCTATTCCACTAAAACTACGAGGAGATTATCCTAACAAAATAGAAGTACGAGGAGAAATAATGTTTTCCAATGCGGCCTTTGAAAAATTAAATGAAGAAATGGTGGCCAATGGCGATCAGGTGTATGCAAATCCTAGAAATACGGCTTCAGGGACATTGAAACTGCAGGATTCTGGTGTGGTGGCTCAACGCGGATTGGATTGTTTTATTTACGGGAATGTAAATGTTCCCACGGAAGTGAAAACACATTTTGAGGCAGTTACCGGATTGTTAGATTTTGGGTTTTTAACCCCTTCTGTCACTGAGAATAGGTTTAAGATATGTACCAATACGCAGGAAATAATGGATTTTATTCACTTTTGGGGTGAGAATCGATTTACGCTACCATTTGCTATTGATGGTATTGTTATTAAAGTAAATAGTTTAGAACAACATAAATTATTAGGGAGTACAGCTAAATCACCAAAATGGGCAATTTCATTTAAGTACCAAGCCGAACAAGTAGAGACGGTCCTAAATGATATTGTATTACAGGTTGGCAGAACAGGGGCAATTACGCCCGTAGCTCAATTGGAACCTGTTTTGCTTGCCGGGACAGTAGTGAAACGCGCTTCTTTATTTAATGAAGATTATATTCAGAAACTAGATTTACGAATTGGTGATACCGTACAAGTTGAAAAAGGGGGCGAAATTATTCCTAAGGTAACGGATGTGAATTTAGAGATTCGACCGAGTTCTTTAGAACGATACAAATATCCGGATATATGTCCCGAATGTGAACATCCGCTGGAAAGAAAGGAAAATGAGGTCAATCATTACTGTGTAAATGAGGAAGCCTGTCCGCCACAAGTTATAGGTAGAATGCAGCATTTCATTTCCAGAAAAGTTTTAGACATTCAAGGAATTGGTGACGAAACCATCGTATCCCTTTATGAACATGGATTAATTAAGGCGTTTATTGATTTATATAACTTAAAGTATGATGATTTAATTGAATTGGAAGGAATGGCCGATATTTCGGTAAAGAAATTAATACAAGGACTGAAAGATTCGAAACAACAACCTTTTCAAAAAGTTTTATTTGCTTTAGGAATTCGTCATGTAGGAGAAGTCGTGGCCAAAACATTGGCGCGTAATTTTAAAAATATAGATGCCTTAATGAAGGCATCCGAAGAGGAACTCATTGAGGTGAACGAAATTGGAAAAGTAATCGTTCAAAGTATCAAGGAATATTTTTCCAAGCCTCACCATGGTGAGTTAATTTTGCGAATGAAAGAATTGGGGTTTCATCTTGAAATTTCGGAAGAAGAAGCTTCTCAATCCAGTCAGAAACTGCAAGGAATGTCTATTGTTATTTCAGGCGTATTTTTAGATCATAGTAGGGATGAGTTAAAAACAATGATTGAATTAAATGGCGGGAAAAATTCGGGATCTATTTCTAAGAAAACGGCTTTTATTGTCGCTGGGGATAAAATGGGACCGAGTAAATTTGAAAAAGCAGAAAAATTGGGGGTGAAAATTATTTCCGAACAAGACCTAATGAATATATTGAACGATTAATGATTGCATTTTTAGAAAAATCCATAGGAAGATGGATTCTTAAAAAAGGAGTAGATAAAGATAGAAGGACTCCCGTAGCCTTGAATATTTCGGATATGAAATCGGCTTTATTAGTGTTTGATATCACTAATCAAAATGATTTTTTTTACATTCAAGAGTTTCAGAAAAAATTAAAATTGGAAGGGTTTGAAAAGGTTGAATTGATTGGTTTTTCTTTGGAAAAGGAATTACCCAGCTTTGTGGATTCCAAATTAGTTCAGGTTTTGGGTAAAAAGGACGTAAGTCTTTTGGGAATTCCTTCGGACGAATTTGTGCAATCCCTTTTTCAGAAAAAAATGGATTTATTAGTAGATTGTACTTCCGAAAATTCGTTGCCTACCGATTACTTAATGGCATTGGCGAATGCAAAAACAAAAGTGGGTGCGCCAAGTCAAATAAATGAGTACATATTCGATTTGTTGATTGATGGGAATCGGAAAGAGAATTTTGGGGTTTATGTTAAGAATGTCATTCATTTTTTGAAAATGATAAATAGAAAATAAGTAAAAATGGAGAATTTAAAAGGAGTTGGAGTTGCTTTGGTCACTCCCTTTCACGCAAATGGAACGATTGATTACGATAGTTTCAAAAAATTATTGGAACATAACATTAATGGTGGCGTAGATTTTTTAGTGGTTCAGGGAACCACCGGTGAGTCGGCTACCTTATCTTCAAGCGAAAAGCAGGAATTACTGGCATTTGCTGTACAGGTAATTAATGGAAGGGTTCCTGTGGTTTATGGCCATGGAGGTAATAATACACTAGCTCTTATTGATTCGGAGAAGATTTTGGATTTAACTGGCGTTTCGGCAATTTTGTCGGTAAGCCCGTACTATAATAAACCCTCTCAAGAAGGAATTATAGCACATTTTTCCGCTTTAAATAATGCGTTCAAATTGCCTATTATTTTATATAATGTTCCCGGAAGAACAGGATCTAATATGTCGGCTGCAACGACATTGGAGTTAGCGAAACTGAATAATATTATTGGCGTTAAAGAAGCTTCAGGTGATTTGGCTCAAATGACCCAAATTATTAAACAACGTCCAGAGGGATTTTTAGTTTGGAGTGGTGATGATGATTTGATTTTACATCAAATGGGTATCGGTGCGGATGGCGTTATTAGTGTGATTGGAAATGCTTTACCGATTGAGTTTTGTGATTTGGTTCATTCTGCAGCCAATGGAGATTTCGATACCGCTCGAAAAAGACATTACCAATTATGTGACATCATTCCATTGCTATTTGAGGAAGGAAACCCCGGTGGAGTAAAAGCAGTATTAAAAATGTTGGGAATCGGTGAAGAGCATATGTTAATGCCCTTATTACCCATATCAGAAGATCTACGGAATAGATTACAAACGGAATTAAAAAGTGCAGGCATAACATTAAACTAAATACTATGAATCCATTTGATATTGCTCGGAAAACGAGAGAAAACATCTTAAAGGTTATAGATGGCTTATCTGTGGAGCAGATGAACTTGATCCCCAAAGGTTATACCAATAATATGGTTTGGCACCTCGGACATCTTCTGGCTACTCAGCAATTAATTGTCTACAAATTATCCGGTACGGAAGTTTTGGTTACCGATAATATTATTGATGAATTCCGTAAAGGAACCAAACCGGAGAATGAATATACGGAGGAAGACATTTTGGAGTTAAAGGAAATGTTGATCCAAGTCATTAACCATTCTGAAGAGGATTTTGAGGCGGGTATATTTGGTGATTTTTCGGAATATCCTACCAGTTATGGACTGGTACTAAACTCCTTGGAGGAAGCTATTATGTTTAATAATATTCATGAAGCGGTACATTTGGGAATGATAATGTCCATGAAAAAATTGGTGTAAATCCCCCATTTGTTTTCCTATAAAAAAGCCCCAATAGCTTTGCTATTGGGGCTTTTTTAGGCGTTATTTATATTATAGTTTCATGGTTACCCCAACCTTACCACCATAGTTGATCAACCCACCGCCTAACTCAAGGTTTACACCCCATTTGTCGCTCCAGTAATAGCGACCACCTACTTGGCCACCAAGATCTAAACCACTTGATCCACCGTAATCATTTAAACCGACCACAAAACCTAAGTTTAATCCAGCATAAAAATCCCATTCTGAAGGTATTCCAATTAGCGTATTGAAATGGTAATCTCCTCTACCCGCAATAGTTAAATAATCAAATCCATCTAAATTGATACCTAAACCACCCCCAACTGTTATGTCATTGTGAACGGCAAAGTCCATCCCAAAATAACCAGGTAACCCGGAACCAAACCCAAGACCAAAGTTTAATTGTTTCTCTCCTTTACTTAAGGGAGCAGATTGAGCCATTGCAAATCCAGTGATTATAACTAGGGCTAAAAATAAAGTAAGTTTTTTCATGAAATATTTTTTAGTTTGAATCAAATATAAAAAGATAATTGGGTATTGAAACCTCTATTCTCCCTTTCTGTATAAAGAAAAAGCTATTTTTTTAGGGTGTAGTAAGAAGTAACAGAATTATTCATCTGCTGTTGCTTTCCACTCATGTGTTTATGTAAATGATTGGCATCTGGTTTGGTATAAATTATTCTCTGTGGCCAAACATTGGAATGGCTTACTGCAACTAAACTATCTTTACCCAAATACTCAATATGATATTTGGAAATATATTCAAAACTTTCTTCTTGTATCACTAAAACGAGTTTACCATTTTCTGAAATAATCCCCATTTTACGCATCGGAACACTGTCACCTAAAGAAATAAATAACCCTGTGCCACGCAATTCATGTTCCTTTTTATTCCAAGTTTCCATTTCTATACTTTGGTTAAAAGCATATTCCCAAGTACCGATTAACCACTGGGTATCTTGTAAATCATTACTGGGATTGGAACATGAAAAAAGCCCCAATGATAGAATTAGGATTGTAAAATTACGTCTCATATTTTTGGTATCAAATTTGGTTAATTTTGGCGAATCAATTTCTATAAAAATGAAAAATCTATTCCTTTCTTTTAGTGTTATTTCTTTATTCTTTGTATCCTGTTCAAAGTGTTATGAATGTGTCGAATATCAAAATATTTTGGACAGTCAAGGTAATGTAATTGATACCACCGAAGTGCATGAAGAAGTGTGTACTGCCGATCAAAATGAAATTGAAAGAAGAGAAGATAATGGGGCCGTTTGTTCCTAAACTTTAGGGCATAAAAAAACGGGTTAGCTAATTACATCGCACCGCTCAACCCTCGACCCTTGCTTCATTCCTGACCTGGGGGATTAGAAGGGAGCTGGTCGTGTAAGACTAACCCGCACTGCAAATGTAAGTCGACTTTTTTGATATTTCAGTACTAAAAAGTAAAGAATTTTGTTTTTTTTTTACACCGCTTATTTTCTGAAATTTGTAGTAATAATTGATAACATAATACCACATAAACCCAATTCATTCTATATTTGCTAGTAATGAGGGCAAAGACCATTATAAATCAAAAACAACTCGAGTTAACTTTAAATCGATTGTGTTATCAACTCATTGAAAATCACGATACTTTTGAAAATACAGTGCTTATTGGGATGCAACCCAGAGGCGTTCATTTATCGCAGGTTATTCATAAAAGACTTCAAGAAATTACGGGAAATACCGAAATTCAAATTGGTGCATTGGATGCTTCCTTTTATCGAGATGATTTTAGAAGACGATCAACTCCCATCGAAGTTTCGGGTACTACCATCGATTTTTTAATAGAGAATAAGAGGGTAGTTCTAATTGATGATGTCCTTTTTTCGGGTAGAACTCTACGAGCAGCTTTAGATGCATTGATGGATTTTGGGAGGCCAAGTTCCGTAGAATACCTCGTGTTAATTGAACGTAGATTTAGTAGAGAACTGCCTATAAAAGCAGATTACATCGGTCAAACTATTGACTCCGTGGTTTCTGAAAGGGTAGATGTGCAATGGAAAGGAGATCACGGTAAGGTGATTTTGACAAATATCGAATAGTTATGAGCAGTTTAAGTGTGGATCACATTTTAGGAATTAAAGATCTTACCAAAGAAGATATTGAGTTAATTTTTAAAACGGCCGATAATTTTAAGGATGTTTTAAATCGTCCAATTAAGAAAGTGCCGTCTTTACGAGATATTACGGTGGCTAATCTATTTTTTGAAAACTCTACCCGGACTCGTTTGTCGTTCGAATTGGCAGAGAAAAGATTATCAGCCGATGTTATTAATTTTTCAGCCGCTTCTTCTTCCGTGAAGAAAGGGGAAACCCTGATCGATACGGTGAATAATATATTGGCCATGAAAGTGGATTTGGTAGTGATGCGTCACCCCAATGCTGGAGCGGCTAAGTTTCTTGCCCAAAATGTTAAGGCTAGAATTGTAAATGCTGGTGATGGTGCGCATGAGCATCCAACACAGGCTTTATTGGATACTTTTAGTATTCGCGAAAAACTGGGGAAGGTAGAAGGGGTGAAAGTCCTGATTGTTGGAGATATTTTACATTCACGTGTGGCCTTATCAAACATATTCGCTTTACAGAAATTAGGTGCGGAAGTTAAACTTTGCGGACCTCCGACTCTAATGCCTAAACACATTGAGTCGCTTGGAGTAGAGGTGGAGTATGATTTAAGAACCGGTCTTGAATGGTGTGACGTGGCCAACATGTTACGTATTCAGTTGGAACGACAAGAAATTAAGTATTTCCCCTCTTTGAGAGAATATACGATGATGTACGGATTGGATTTGAAAATGCTGAACTCACTTTCAAAAGAAATTGTGATTATGCATCCTGGCCCTATTAATAGAGGGGTAGAGATTTCTACCGATATCGCTGATTCGGAACATGCGATCATATTGGATCAAGTAGAAAATGGAGTCGCTATTCGTATGGCTGTGCTTTATTTATTAGCCGAAAAAATGGATCGCCAAAAATAGAATTATGACAACACGTTGGGTAAAAGGAAGTGAACATTTGGTATTGGTGGTAGAGGGAGAAACCTCCAATGTGAATGTGTTTAAATCGGCTCTCGAAATTGATATGGATGCCAATATTGTGATAGATATTTCGGCAATGAATGTTCTTGATGAGGGATCGCTTAAATTCCTAAACAATTTTGCAGTGGTTCATAAAGCCAAGCATTTTTCGCTATTTGCCGTAACAAAAAATAAAGTGGCCGGGTTAACTAAAATAGAAATTATTCCGACTGTTACGGAGGCGAGAGAATTAATATTTATGGAAATTACCGAACGTGAATTAGGTTTTTTCGGTGAAGATGAAGTGGTTAAATAACTGTAGAAATGGCTTTTAGTTTAACCATATTAGGTGCCAATTCGGCTATTCCAATAGGTAATCGGTTCCCAACATCTCAAATTGTAGAGTTTAACCAACATAAATTTATGGTGGACTGTGGCGAAGGAGCCCAACTACAAGTACGAAAGAATAAAATTAAACTTCAAGGTTTAAAAGCCATTTTTATTTCCCATTTACATGGTGATCATTATTTCGGAATATTCGGTTTATTAGGAACCATGAACCTTTTAGGAAGAACGGTTCCGTTAAAAATATTTTCATATCCGGGATTAAAAGAAATGATTGAGTTGCAATTAAAGGCTTCTAAATCAGGGTACGAATTTGAACTGGTGTTTATTGAGTTGGGCCATGGGACTTCAGAGTTAATTTATGAAGATAATGTAGTGGAAGTATATACCATTCCTTTATCCCACCGAATTCCTACCAATGGATTTCTGTTTAAAGAAAAACGGGGTAAAAGAAAAATAAGTAAGTTTCATATAGAAGAATATAACATTCCAATATCTCAAATAAACGGAATTAAAGAAGGAGCCGATTTTATATCAGAAACCGGTGAGGTTATTCCAAATATAGAAATTACCGATAACCCACCTAAAACGTGGAGTTATGCGTATTGTTCAGATACCAAATATGCGGAACGAATTGTACCTATAATTAAAGGTGTCGATGTATTGTATCATGAAGCTACCTTTTTAAAAACGGAATTGAAAAGAGCTAAAAACACCATGCATTCTACCACTGCCCAGGCAGGAAAGATTGCGAAACTGGCCGAGGTAGGGGAATTAATTATTGGACATTATTCCGCTAGATATAAAGACTTGAACCCTCATTTGGAAGAAACCAAAGAAGTATTTGAAAATACGCATTTAGCGATTGAAGGGGGACGTTTTGAATACCCATAGGTAACTAACTAAAAGAAAGCCACCTGTATCCCGATTCCAATCAGTAGTAATCCAAATACCTTATTAAAAATGCTTTGATACTTCTCGAAGGAAGGGAGGATCTTAGAGTGGGTAACTAAATAGGCCAATACACAAAACCATAAGCCTGTATTTACCATCATAATGCTTCCCAAGCCAAGTAATACTTCGGTAGATACGTCTGGACCCACTACGATAGTGAATAAACTTAAAAAGAATAAAGTCGCTTTTGGATTGAGTACATTGGTTATAAATCCAATTCGTACCGCTTTTAGTGATGAAATATCCTCCTTATGTTTCGCTTCATTAACGCTAAGGGTAGCACCCACACTTTTAAGAGACATAATACCGATATAGGTTAAATATGCCGCACCTAAATATTTGATGGAATCATAGAGTAGCGGAGTTTTGGAAATGAGGAGTCCTAATCCGAATACACTGTAAATGACATGAATTCCAATACCCAAACCAAAACCTAAGGCGGTCCACATTCCTGTTTTACGTGAATACGAAATAGCATTTCGTATCAACATAATGAAATCCGGTCCAGGGCTCATAACTGCCAATAAATGAATCCCGATTACCGTAAGAAAAAGCGTGATTGTTGCATTATCCATAGACTCCAAAAATAGTATTTCAGAAAGGACTTATAAGGTATGGATTAAATTTACTATTTGGGTATCTGCTACCGTAATGCATTCTGTTACATTTGTTGCATGAGTGAGTTTTCCAAAGAAAGAGAGCAGTTAGTTAAGTATTGTACAACGTTTATTGAAAATCAAATAAATCATGTACAAGCCGTTATTAATTCGGCTAAAGAATCGGCACAAAACGAAAGTAAAAGTAGTGCAGGCGATAAACATGAAACCGGAAAGTCGTTGTTGCAATTGGAACAGGAAAACAATGCGGTGTTGCTCAATAATATGATGAAGCAAAAACCCGCTATTAAGTTATTGGAATCCTTTATGGGTAGTGATACCGTAAAAATGGGGAGTATTATTGAAACCAATAATGGGATTTATTTTATTGGAATTGGTATTGGATTGGTCAACTTGGAAGGCCATAATTTTTTCATTATTTCTCCTTCGGCTCCTGTTGGAAAACTATTTACCGGAAAGAAGAAAGGGGATGAGGTCGCTTTCAATGGAAAGAAAATTCAAATCTTAGATGTAAGATAATGGAAAAGTCAATTTCTAAAGTAGCTGTGATTGGTGGGGGAGCTGCCGGTTTTTTTGCAGCCATGTCGGCTAAAAAGCATCATCCCAAAGCAGAGGTTATTCTTTTTGAAAAGACCAATAAACTTTTATCTAAAGTAAAAGTATCGGGTGGCGGAAGATGTAACGTAACACATCACGAATTGGAACCAAGTAAAATGGCCAAAAACTACCCACGTGGTGAAAAGTTTTTGAAAAAGGCCTTCTCCCAATTTTCCGTAGTCGATACCATTTCATGGTTTAAAGAAAGAGACGTTGAACTCAAGGTAGAAACGGATAACAGAATGTTCCCCGTGTCCAATTCTTCTCAGACCATTATTGATACCTTTTTGAAGGAAGCTCAGAAAATAGGAGTGAATATTGTCCAGGGTATGGCTATGTCTGGATTAGAAGAAATGGAGAATGGCATTCGTTTACACTTGACGGATGAATCGGATCAAGACTTTGATGCCGTAATTATTGCCCTTGGAGGACAAAGCACGGAAAAGAAATTTGAATTGTTTAAAGGTCTGGGACATACTATAAAAACACCGGTACCCTCGCTATTTACGTTCAATATTTCGGATAAAATTACCGAGTTAATGGGGACTGTAAGCCCTAATGCTCAGGTAAAAATTCAAGGAACAAAACTTCAGAATACAGGTCCGTTATTAATTACCCATTGGGGAATGAGTGGCCCTGCTATTCTTAAACTATCCTCGTTAGCAGCCCGCGAATTGGCCGATCGAGAATACCAATTCAAAATTCAGATTAATTGGTTAGGAGATAAAAAGGAAGAGGAGCTTAGAGAACAGCTCCGTTCCTTTGTTGAGGAGAATGGGAAGAAAATGCGAAATAAAAATCCGTTTGATATTCCGAATAGACTTTGGATGCATTTCCTCAGCGAACTGAAAATTGATGAATCCGGTACTTGGAATTCTTTAGATAAGAAAAGCAAAAACAGAATCATCAATAAAATTTTAAATGATGAATATCAAATTACTAAAAAAACAACTTTTAAAGAGGAGTTTGTGATTTGCGGAGGAATTGCGTTATCGAATATTAATCCAAAAACGATGGAGAGTAGAGTTTCTCCTAACCTATACTTTGCCGGTGAGTTTTTAGATATTGATGGCGTTACGGGAGGCTTCAATTTTCAAGCCGCTTGGACTACCGGGTTTATTGCAGGTAAGTTGGGGTAAACCGTTTGTTTTGAGGTTGCGTTTGTATATGTTTGTCCCTTAACTTTTTAATACTTAAATAATAATGAGAACTTTACTTTTGTCCCTTAGTTTAGCCCTATTATCCACCTTGTTAATTGCTCAAAAACCGGATATAGAAACCAATGGTATTAATCAGCTTTTTGAATTAAAAGATGGTGGTTTATTGGTTGTAACTAATGATGTTGAAAGATACAACAAGGATTTTGAAAAAGAATTTTCTGTGACCATTCCAGATGGTATGGGTGATCGAAAATTCTTTTTGTCTAAATCTGAAGAGTTTGTTTTTGGGTTAAGAGATGAATCATTTGGCAGTTTTCCTTTATGGCGTTTATTTTTAACCGGAGCTAAGGTAGGAGAGGATTTCCCTCCTTTTATTTCAATAGCTGAAAAAGGTTGGAAATTATATGCACATTTCGTAAGTGAATCTCATATGAATTTTCTTCTCATGCCAGAAAAATCTAAAAAGGATGGAAAGGTAGAATTACGTTGGGTTCAATATGATAGGAATCTTAATAAAACGGAAAAGAAATTAATTTTACCATCCTATAATATCAAAGGGAACACTATTGCGAAACATAAATTTATGTGTGAAAATAATGGTGCTCTTGTTTTTGTTCTGAATTACATAATAAAGAAAACGGCTTCAGAAGAAGGGGCAAAGACCGTGTTATTGACTGTTTCTTCGGATGGGGAAATTGTGAAAAATGACATTAGTAAGAGTATACCGATTTGCTCTTTTAGCCATAAAATGAGAAATGTTGGGGCATATGGTGTGGACTTTTTTTACGTTGAAGCTACCAATGAAATAGCCTATCAAGTAATTAATGAGGATAAGCGAGCTTCTCGATTCGGTTTATTAACGCTAGAAGGAGAGATTAAATGGGAACGGACCGTAACTTTTGAAAAGAAATATGATATTCGGTTAATAGTCGGGGCGGTGTACTCCTTCTTTTCGGTCTTAAACAATGAGTTTTTGGTTTATAATGTTGGCAATCCTTTAACAGGAATTGCAACTTTGGAAGTTGTAACGCTAGAAGATGGGGAGAAAATTACCGGCTTTGAATATGAACATACAAAAATATATAGTCCACCCTCTAAGGTCTACCTTACATGTATGTCCAATCCAGATGGAAAAGGAGCTCAAGTAATTAAGGAAATTCAAGAGTCTGTGAAGAAGACGAAACATCTACGTGCTTTTACCATGGGTTATTTAACCAACGGAACCAGTGAATACTTATGGGTTACGGAAAAGTTTTTATCTAAGTTGTATAAATTCGATATTGAATAATGACAATTAAATTGGACGGAGTGAGTGTAGATGAGGGCAATTCATGATTTCAATGTTTTGGCTACTAGGATTAATGGATTTATTGAGAGTGAGTTAAGCTAAATTAGCAATTTAATTTTATCATTGTAATTAACACGACACGTTATTTTATGAAAAAACTATACACATTAACTACCCTTTGTCTATTTATCAGCCTTGGCTTATTCGCTCAAGACTTTAGTACACTGTACAAGAACATGAGCCCATCGGTGGTAACCATCATGGTCAAAGAACATCACGCCCGAGCAAGTAACAATTCTCGGGGAGTAAGTATGGTTTCTTCCGAAGGCCTAGGCTCAGGAGTTTTGATTAATGATAAGGGAGATATTTGGACCGCAGCCCACGTAGTTTTATTGGCCGAAGAAGTAGTTGTACACTTTGCTTCAGGAGAGCAAATTCCAGCAAAAGTAATTACCACTAATGCCACTGCAGATGTGGCCTTAATCCGCTTAATCTGGATGCCAAAGAAGTATACAGTGGCTAAGATAGCGCCTTCTTCTGAGGTGAATATTGGAGATAATATTTTCATTATTGGTGCCCCTTTTGGACTGGAAAGATCTTTGTCTGTTGGGTATATCAGTGGTAGGTTGAAAGAGAAAGGTCAGCAGTATGCCTTTTCCAAATCGGAGTACTTTCAAACGGATGCTTCTATAAATCATGGGAACTCTGGAGGACCTATGTTCAATACTAAAGGAGAGTGTATTGGGATAGTAAGTTCTATTTTGAGTCAAAGTGGTGGTTTTGATGGCATTGGGTTTGTTGTAACAAGTGACATATGTAGACTCCACCTGGAAGGAAATCAACCATTTTGGTATGGGGCCGAATTTCAGGTCATTGGTGGGGAGTTAAGAACCATTTTCAATTTACCCCAAGAAATGGGTTTATTAGTGCAAAAGGTAGCTGCGGGTTCCCCTGCTGCGTTGAGTGGTTTACGTCCAGGTATTTATAAGAGTAATATCGAAGGGAATGAACTACTTACCGGTGGTGATATCATTATAAAAATTGGAGATTTCGTAGTAGAGCCTAAAATGGATATGGACGCCATAGAGGATTATTTAGCCATGCTAAAACCAAATCAAGTGTTTTATATTACTGTACTTAGAGCAGGTGCAGAGGTGAAATTAACGGGAGTAGTTCCAGGTAAATAAAGCCAAATAAATTTTTGAAAGCCGGTTAATTAAGTTTAATCGGCTTTTTTATGCTGTAATAATTGCGTTGCCACAAAAGCACCCATTGAAAAACATCCTTGTAATAAGAAGCCTCCCGTAGGAGCGTCCCAATTTACCATTTCGCCCATGCAATACATATGCGGGTAATCTACGAGTGAAAAGTCCGAATTCAAATTCGAAATTTCGATTCCACCAACCGTTGAAATTGCCTCTTCTACGGGGCGCAAGGATTTAATGGGTATTTTTAAATTCTTCACGGAACAACAGTAATTCTCAGGGGAAATAAATTGTTCCTTGGTGGTATAAGCTTTCACTAAACTTGCACTTACGGCATCTAGTTTTAATGCCTTGGCAAAGTTACGGGGTTTCAAGTATTGGATCTTCTCCAGCAGTTCCTCTTCGCTTTGATTCGGTTTAAAATCAAGTGAAATGAAAACTGGTTTATTTTCATTTAATACATTCCTTACCGATGATGAAATAGGATATATAGCGTTACCTTCTATACCGTATTCAGAAATAACGGCTTCTCCTTTAAGGAGCCGATCCTCCTGACGAATGGCAATATTCTTTAAAGGTTTTCCAATATGAAAATCTTGTATACTCATGGGCCAATCTACATTTAGTCCACAATTGGCCGCTTGAAAGGGTCGGGTAGAGATTCCTAAATTTTTGAAGTATTGCATCCATTCCGAATTGACTCCGGTTACTTTCCAAGAGCCACCACCCAAGCTAAATATAAAAATGTCTGCATCTATGGCTTTTTCCTCTTGTTGGTATTTAATTATGGGAATATAATCTTCTGTAAAACCCACAAACTCATGTTCGGTGAATACCTGTACATTTTGGTTCTGGAGCTTTTTTTTGATCTTTCGTAACACATCTGCTGGGGATATTCCTTTCTCCGGGAAAATTCGACCACTGGTACCTACAAATGTAGGGATAGCCAATTGGGAGTACCAGGAGCGTAATTCATCCACCCCAAAATCATGCAGTGCCTGTTTTAAAAAGGAGGATGGAGCATATTTTTGATACAGTTCTTCTTTTCCTAATTGATGGGCCAGATTAAAACCTCCCTTACCTGCCACCAAATACTTGCGACCTATCGTTTTCCCTTTTTCATAAATGGAAACTTCAAATTGGGGACTTAGCTTTTCGGCCGTAATTAAACTGGCTGAACCGCCTCCTATAATGGCTATTTTTTTGATGGTGTGGAGAATAATCGTTTAACGTAAGACAAACTTCATATACACCGGTAAATGATCCGAAATTTGCTCCGTTTCATGCATTACCCGTGCCTCTAAAATCTGGACAAATTTAGGATTATAAAAGATGTAATCTAACCTACGAGTAGGTGAATCTGAAGGGAAGGTGAAATTTTCATTTTCGTACCTTTTATTCTCATCCATTTCAATGGCCATTTCCATTTTAAAATCAGCTAATAAGGTTTGTATCACCTGATCATCTTGATAAGGATAAGATGCTCCTGGGGGGGTGCTATTAAAATCACCGACCAAAATCACGGCAAATTTTTCCGAGTATTTGTGGAATTCTTTAAGAACCCGTTTAATTTGTTCATTACGTGTATTGGCATGAAAAGCCTCTAAATGGACATTTAGAATGACCAATTCCTTCGTGCCCACGTTGAGTTTAGCTACTTGAATTAAACGGTCTAAATAAAATGCATTGTAATAAAAAGGGTTGTCTATGGGTTGGCTTAATGGGATGACTTCCATAGCCAAGATGGGGAAATTGGACACAATAGCTTGGCCCGAATAAATATTCCCAAATTGCTGACTCAATGGCCAATATGGAAAAGGGACGTAGGTTTTATCCCAATTTACAGCCTTGCTGGAAAATGGAAATAGGAGGGAGTTTTGAATTTCTTCTAACTGGTTAACTTGGTAACTTCTGTCCGATGCAAAATCGATTTCTTGAAAGGCAATAAAGTCAGGCTTTAATTTCTGAAATACTTCGATGCCGTGTTGCAGATGATTATCAAATAGCTGCGATGTACGATCCACCGATTTATTATTGGTCATTCCCGAGAGGTAACCAATATTGAAGGTGATTAAGGATACGGTATCTCTAGCTTCCGGTGTAATCATTTCTGTTTTAGAAATGATTTGTTGGTATTCTGCCGATGAATGAGAAGCCGAACTACCCCAGAAAAAGAACCCAATTATACCTGCCAAAATCCCCAGAAATACGACCGCTGCCTTTTTAATCATTCTAAAAAATATTTATGAATCACTAAAGTAATACAAAAACAGGCGTATGTTTTTCATATAAGAAGAACGAAATATGAATTTGGAGTGGTTAGAAATTACTTTCTTTTTTGCCCTCTCGTTTTTGGTTTCTTGTATTTTGATTTAACCTTTTCACGGTAAGAACCTCCTTGATTCGTTTTCTTGTTCTTTTCTTTTTTCTCGTGAAATCCGGGTGCTAATTCCGGTTTTTTAGAACCCTTCACATACGAACGGTCTAAATTATCAGGAATTTCTTCTTTGATTAAATCCTCACTGATTTTAATGCCTTCGGGTAAATCAAATTTGGCTACCTTTTGTTTCATCAAGCCTTCAATGTTGGCCATTAGACCTAATTCCATTTCAGAAACAAATGACATGGCAATACCACTGAGTTCTGCACGACCGGTTCTACCAATTCGGTGCATATAGTTTTCGGGATGTTCGGGTATATCAAAGTTGATAACGTGAGATACATTTTCTACATCAATACCACGTGCAATAATGTCGGTGGCAATTAACATTTTACAGGTGCCTTCTTGAAATGCTTTTACCGAACGAAAACGGTAATTTTGCATTTTATTGGAGTGAATAACTCTACTTAATCCAGGAAATTCCATTTCCATTCGTTCAAATAGGCGGTCGGCCAAACGTTTGTTCTTTACAAAAACTAAAACTTTGGTAAAGCTTTCATCATTATGGATGAAGTTATTTAGCAAATTCACTTTCGAATTGAAGTTCGGAATGGAATACGCTTTCTGTTCAATTTTCTTTAACGGAGTACCGGTTGGTGCAATTTGAACTTTTAATGGTTCAATAAATTTACCGTGAATCAATTTTTCAACTTCCGAGTTCATCGTGGCCGAAAACATAACGTTTTGACGTTTCTCAGGTAACAACTCAAAAATATTGGTTAGCTGTGTTCTAAAACCCAAATTCATCATTTCATCTACTTCATCAATAACTAACTTATTGATGTTTTTCAATCGCAATGCACCCGAAAAACCTAAATCGTATAATCTACCCGGAGTAGCAACAATCAAATCAAGTCCATGATAAGCCAATTGCTTTTGGGTATTGATATTGGTACCTCCATAAAATCCACCTACACGAAGATTGGAGTATTCCGTTAGCTTTTCCGCTTCTTCAACTACTTGAAGTACCAACTCCCGGGTGGGTACTAAAACCAACATCGTAGGATGCATACTTTTAGTGTACTTCCATAAACGAATTAAAGGCAATAAATACGCCCAAGTTTTACCCGTACCGGTTTGGGCAATTCCAATCATGTCTCGTCCCGACATAACAACTGGAAAAGCTTTTTCTTGAATAGGAGTAGGCGTGTCATATCCTATCTCTTCAATGGCATTTAATAGCGTATTATTTAAGTTTAAATCTTGAAATTTCACGTGGTTCAATTTTGGCGCAAAGGTAGGTTAGTTATCACAACTAGTACCCACTTACAATTCTTTGCTTTCTATTGATTATTTATTGGATTTGAGAATCCAAAAAAATGGGGTAAAGACTACCTTTGCATCAAAGTACACCAAGATGAACGAAAAGGAAAAATTCTATAATAATTTGGCGGCAAAACTGGAAGAACACCATAAGTTTCCAAGTACCTATCTGTTCAAGTTCATTATTCCGAATAACAATAGGAATTTAGCTTTAGCTGAGGAGTTATTTTCAGCTACAGCCATTGTTACTTTAAAAGAATCCAAAACCGGAAAATACTTAAGTGTTACCGGAAAGGATAGAATGCCTAGTGCCCAGTCTGTAATTGAAACCTACAAATTGGCTGAGAAAATTGACGGATTGATGTCCTTGTAATTAAATCCAACCTAATTAACAAAATCAAATTCAAATGAAAATTAATTATACTGCGGTAGATCGATTTATGAACTATGTTCAAATAGATACCCAAAGTGATGTACATAGTACTAGCATTCCCTCCACCATGAAACAAAAGGACCTAGCCCAGGTTTTGGTAAAGGAACTTCATGCCATCGGGATAAACGATGCGGAGATGGATAAATGGGGATATGTATATGCGACATTACCTGCAAATACAGATAAGGACAATGTACCAACCATTTGTTTTTGTTCCCATATGGATACTTCCCCAGATGCTCCAGGTAAGGATGTAAAACCTATTATTCATACCAATTATCAAGGGGCGGATTTAGTATTGCCAGACGATCACTCGGTAGTAATTAAGGCTTCTGAACATCCCGATTTAAATGCGCAAAAAGGAAATGATATCATCACCGCTTCCGGATTAACCTTGTTAGGAGCCGATAACAAAGCAGGGCTGGCTGAGATAATGGATGCCATGCATTATTTTTATGAAAACCCAGAAGTAAAACATGGGAAAATAAGAATCCTGTTTACACCTGATGAAGAAATTGGTCGAGGTGCGGATAAAGTGGATATTGAAAAATTAGGAGCTGATTTTGGATATACCATTGATGGAGAGACTTTAGGTTCTATAGAAGATGAAACATTCTCCGCAGATGGCGTAGAAATTGAAATTACTGGAGTTAGTGCGCATCCCGGTTTTGCCATGGGGAAAATGGAAAATGCGGTGAAAATTGCAGGAAGTATTTTAGCAAATTTACCCAAGGATCGATTGTCGCCAGAATCTACATTTGATAGAGATGGTTTTATTCATCCCTTAGAATGTAATTCAACGGCCGAAGGTGCTAAATTGACGTTTATTATTCGATCTTTTAAAGATGCCGAACTGTCTATGTTTGAGTCGGAATTGGAAAACATTGTACGAAATGTGATGCACAATTACCCAGAATCTACCTATACATTCAAAGTGACGGAGCAATACCGTAACATGAAAAATGTACTTGATGCGCATCCTAAAGTAGCAGAAAATGCAGTAAAAGCCATTCTTAGGTCGGAGATACCGGTTAAAAGAGGTGCTATTCGTGGAGGGACAGATGGATCTCGATTATCGTTTATGGGTTTACCATGTCCTAATATTTTTGCAGGCGAACATGCGTTTCATTCTAAAAAGGAATGGGTAAGTGTTCAAGACATGCAAAAAGCTGTAAAAACAATTATTAACTTAGCCATGATTTGGGAAGAAGAAGCCTAAGTCGTAAAACCTAGAATATGTATAAAGTTGTAATCATTTTGGTAGCTATTTTAATAGCTATTATGGCGTTCTTTTATTTTGGAACATATAGTGAAGGTGTACGTGCTGGAACGTTAATTAAGGTCAGTAAAAGAGGTACCATCTTTAAAACCTATGAAGGTCAGTTAAACGTGAATGCTTTTGGAGCGGTAACCAAAGGGACCTTAGATGAATCCTTTGAGTTTTCTATTCCGAATGATCCTGACTTGGTAAAGAAAATGGAGGAGTTAACCGGTTTTGATGTGCAGTTGTTTTATAAAGAGAAGTATTTCGTATTCCCATGGTTGGGTGAAACCAAATACATGGTTTCTGATGTAAAGGCAAATAATGATGCACCTACATCAGATCAACGTTACCCTGGTCGCAATTAGTCATGGGAAACTCCTTCGGAGAAATATTTAGATTGACCACTTTTGGCGAAAGTCATGGGGTAGGGATTGGTGGTGTCATTGATGGGTGTCCTGCTGGATTAGTTATTGACATGGATGCTATTCAAAAAGAATTGGATAGAAGAAAACCTGGACAATCGAAGATTACCACTTCACGTAAAGAAGAAGATGAGGTCGTGTTTCATTCCGGTACTTTCGAAGGAAAAACCACAGGAACTCCCATTGGATTTTACATTGCAAATAAAGATCAACGCTCTGCCGATTATTCGGAAATTAAAAAATCATACCGTCCATCGCATGCCGATTACACATACGATGCCAAATATGGGTTTAGAGATTATAGAGGTGGAGGAAGATCTTCGGCACGCGAAACCGCATGTAGGGTTGTAACGGGAGCGCTAGCGAAACAAGTTTTGGCGATTAAAAACATTGAAATTGCAGCATTTGTAAAAGCCGTGGGAGAAATATCCATCCCACAAGAAGTTGATTTTAATTCTATTCACTTAGCCGAAAATAACTTGGTTCGATGTCCAAATGAAATAGTAGCTGCTCAAATGGAAGCGGCTATCTTGAAAGCCCGTAACGAAGGCGATTCATTGGGTGGTGTAGTTCAATGTGTGATATCGGGTGTCAATCCCGGGTTAGGCGAACCTGTTTTCGATAAATTTAATGCCGTCCTGGCGCATGCGATGATGAGTATTAATGCGGTAAAAGGGTTTGAAGTTGGAAGTGGCTTTCAAGGGTGTACCGAATATGGAAGCATGCAAAATGACTCTTTTGTCCTAGATAAGGGAATAATAAAAACGAGTACCAATAATTCTGGTGGTATTCAAGGTGGAATAACGAATGGAGCTGAGGTGCGTTGCAATATCGGTTTCAAGCCTGTAGCTACTATTTCCAAAACACAGAACACGGTAACCAATACCCTAGATGAGGTCGCATTAGCAACGAAAGGTCGTCATGATCCTTGTGTGGTGCCTCGAGCTATTCCTATTGTGGAAGCCATGGCAGCAATAGTTACCTTAGACTTTTTATTACGTAGTAAAACCAACAGAATAGATCAGCTTTAAGCTTGGATAAAAAAAACATTTCTGTCCTCCTAGGTGTAAATCCAAGTATAATGATGAAGGAAATGACCCAAAGAGCCATCCGTTTTATTCTAGAAAAATAAAATTAATTTTTTTCGATAATGTAGACATCTTGAAAGTCGAAGCTTTCCGATTTATCACGTCCACACCAATGACCATAGCTCTTAGTGGTGATTTTAAACCGATCTGTTTTGATGATTTCATTTAACAGATATTCCTCTTCAAAGGCTACATTTGCTCCTTTAACAGTGGCATCCATTAAATAATACCCGTCCAATTTATGATTGAAATTGAAGCCGGAATTTGCCTGCATCAATTTGGAATTTTCTTCATTAATAATAAAAAAGGTAGCGAAAATTTTACCTTTTGGTTTCATTACCCTTTCCAATTCGTTGAAATAGTTCTCTACTTCGGTTGGAATCATATGGGTGAAAACGGATACTGAACAGGCAAAATCAAAATGACTTTCTGGATATTCAAATTTGTAACTTGCAGCATCATCCCCGTTGTCCCGATATAAATCGTTTAGAAGGGGTACATATTTAAATTGAAAATTTTCAAACTTCGCAGTAATGTTCTGCTGACACCAATTTACACCAAGTTCAATGACATCAAACCCTTGATAGTCAGAAGTGTTAGACAGGTATTCCGATAGGGGGATAGCCACACGTCCGATTCCGCTTCCAATGTCCAAGAAGTTAGCATTTGGTTTTAAATCACCATGTTTAATAAACAGGTCAACATAGGCGTTTCCTTGACCAATAAAATCACCTCTACCTGTGTATATTAACCCCTTGGGAGGCATTAATGATGATCGTCTAGATAACATATCTTCAGGTAGGAAAATGATTCGTCTAACCCAAAACCTCCAAGATGAAGGTATAGAATAAAATATTTTTCTTAACATGGTGTGATAAATACGAAGCCTTTTAATAAGCACTCACTTTATTAAATTAGACTTCCTACAAACATAGTTACAATTTGTATTGTTTTCATATTTAAATAATAAAAGTTGCCAACTTTATAGGAATACAGAAAGATTGAAAAGGGAAATTGCTAATTTGACAATTATAATTTTCTGGCGACCATTAATCCATCGCGAATTGGAAATAATACATTTTGAACCCGATCGTCTTGTTGTACCATTTCATTAAACTCCAAAATGGCTTTGGTATCCATTTCATCAAAGGCCTTTTCGTCAATTACTTTTCCATTCCAAAGTACATTATCCGCAATGATATATCCGCCCGGTTTTACACGATCAAATACCATATTGTAATAATTGGTGTAATTGGATTTGTCCGCATCTAAAAATACAATGTCCCATTGCTTTTCGAGGGTAGGAATCAAGTCTAGGGCATTTCCAATATGAAAATGAACGTGATTTTCAAAACCAGAACGTTGGACATATTCTTTGGCCATATCTTCTAACTCCTCATTATTATCAATGGTATGAATATGTCCGTTTTTTTGTAAACCCTCGGCCCAACAAATAGCAGAATAGCCGGTGTAAGTTCCGATTTCTAAAATGTTTTCGGGCTGTATCATATGACTTAACATACTTAAAACCCGCCCTTGAAAATGACCGGCAATCATTCTTGGATTTAAAATTTCAATCCAGGTCCTCCGGTTTAACTCTTTTAAATCGGCAGGTTCGTTTTCCGTATGGTTAACTACGTAATCGTCTAATTTAGGATCTAAAAAATTCATGATTAATATTTTTTTGGTACGTAAATTAAAGAGCTAAGTTGATTGGGATCAAATAACTCGTTGGCTACATCAAATAGATCTTGTGATGAGATTTGATCAATCTGGTGGTATATATCTTCCATCAAATCCACCTTTCCATAGGTAAGTAAACTTTTGCCTAACGCCAACATTATGTTTAACCCGTTTTCATGACCTAATGCAATTTGTCCTTTGATTTGCTGTTTGGCTTGGTTTAATTGAACCGTTCCCAGTTTTTGGTTTTTGAGTTTATCTAGTTCTTTATAAATAAGTTCCACACTTTTATCTAATTGGGAACTATCCGTACCCATGTAAATCGAGAATTCACCACTATCCGAATACCCGGAATAGTTAGATTCCAAGTGATAAGCAAAACCATGCTTTTCACTAATATTCAGGTTTAACCTATTGTTAAGTGAAGGTCCGCCTAAGATGTTGTTCAATAATATTAATGCTCTTTTTTTAGGATGACTATAGGCATAGGCTTGATTACCAATTATAATATGCGCTTGGTGGACTTGCTTTTTTTCTAAAGTTTGGTGGGGAGTATATTCCGTGGGTGCTACACGATGGACCTTTTTTCCGGAAAATTCTTTTTCAGGTAAATGCTTTTCTAGCCACTTTTTTAATTGTTTAGAACTGGTATTACCCACCGATGCTAAGACCATGTTTTCTGGATGGTAGTAATCCATATGAAATTGTACCAGATCCTTACGTTTGGCTTTTTTGACGTGTTTGGGTTGTCCCAAAATAGTTCTTCCTAAACTATGGTTTGGAAAAATCATTTCATCAAAGTCTTCAAAAATTTGATCGGATGGATTTTCCTTATACGCGTAAAATTCATCTAAAATAATGAGTTTCTCACGTGTAATTTCTTTATCCGGAAAAGTAGGATTAAACGCAATATCAAAAGTTAATTCGATCGCACGTTCATAGTATTGCTTCAAAAATGAAGAATGAATAGATGTTTCTTCTTTGGTGGTATAGGCATTTAGCTCCCCACCAATACTATCCAGCCTATTTAAAACATGAAAAGCTTTACGATGAGTTGTACCCTTAAACATGCAGTGTTCGAGCATGTGGGCAAGACCTGTTTCTTGCTCCTTTTCATCTCTACTTCCTACATTTACAAATAGCCCAAAGTGAGCTGCGTCACTTTGGCTTTGTTGGTGAATTACTTGAATACCATTGGATAATGTAAATATTTCGAACTCCATTTTAGCCTTTAAATTTGCAAGGGCAAAGGTCATTCGCTTAAATGCAAATCACAAACAATAAGCCAAAAACTATTCGGATTTTTTGTTCTTTGGTTTTGAACGTTTTTCATGATTGGATGTATTACCCTTTGAACGATGACTTGAGCTTCCCTTTTTACCCTTGTAGTTATTTCCTTTTTTACGGAAATTGTTCTTTTTGCCTCCGTACGTCTTTTGTGCACTTGGGTCGTAAGCTGGACTTCCTCCAATTTCTTCTGGAGTAAGGTACTTATCAATTTCACGTTCAATTAACTTTTCAATATAACTCCATTTTACTTGGTCGTCTACATTGATAAATGAAACTCCAGCTCCATTTTTACCTGCTCTGGCTGTTCTGCCAATTCTATGAACGTAATCTGCTGGCTCGTTCGGAATATCAAAATTCACCACATGACTTAAGTCGTCAATATCTATTCCACGAGACACAATATCCGTAGCCACTAAAATGGCGTAATGTCCGGATTTAAATAAACGAATTGCTTCGTTACGCTCATCTTGCGTACGGTCACTATGCATGGCTACCACCGAAAAACCAAGACGGTCTAATCTACGTGTAACCTCGTCTACTTGCGTTTTTCGAGAAGCAAAAACAATCATGTTTTTTACATCTTGGTTTTTTAGAAAGTGTTCGAGTAATGGAATTTTAAACTCATCAAATACCATAAAAGCCATCTGGTTGATACCTTCGGCTGGTTTGGCAATGGCCAGACTTATTTCATTGGGGTTTTTTAATAGCTTGGAAGCCAATTGCTTGATTTTCACATCCATAGTGGCTGAGAAAAATAAAGTCTGTTTCGACTTAGGTAGCAATTCACTAATTTTCATGATATCACCCACAAAACCCATATCCAGCATTCGGTCGGCTTCATCTAATACCAACATTTCAACTTGATCAAGTTTTACATATCCTAAATTTAAATGTTGTAGAAATCTACCCGGAGTGGCAATAATAATATCTACCCCTTGAGTCAAAGAATTTTTTTGCGCTGAAAACAAATCCCCCTGGTTACCTCCATAAACAGCTTGCGAAGAAACGCTAGTGAAGTAACCCAGTCCAATAAGATTAACCTCAATTTGTTGGGCTAATTCACGGGTAGGAACTAAAATTAAACATTTGATACCTGATTCGGTTCGCCCGTCTAATTTTTCAAGAATCGGAATCAAGAAAGCGGCAGTTTTACCTGTTCCTGTTTGGGCAAAGCCCATTAAATCTTCGTTTTTTAATATGATTGGTAACGCTTGTTCTTGAACCGGAGTAGGCTCTGTGTATTGCATTGCGTCAATACCTTCTTGAAGAGAAGGTTTTAAATTGAATTTTTTAAATCCCAAAATGAATGATTTTTCTGCCTTGGGATTTTTTTTCTACCCTTTGACACCTATTAATTATAAAGGGGACGAAAATAGCGATTTATTATTTGGTTTCAACCAATTGGAAATTTGGTTTTTAATGAAAGGAATAACCGACTGTAGTTGTAAACCCGAAATCCTTATTCGCTGCGGCCTGAGAAGCGGGTTTGCTATCGAAACTATAATAAAAGGTTCCACCTACATAGAAATTATTTAAGACCTCAATATTTGCATCTAAATTATAATCCACCCGGTACCTATCCGGAATATTAAAACTGGGATACAAATCAAGCTTGGAAGTGATATTCATTTCAGGAAAGGTGTAATGGTAAAATTGATAGGAAACCGATAGAACACCTTCCAAGTTAACGGTTTCTCTGGAATCATCGCTTGCTATCTCTAAATTTGGAGCCAAACCGGCAACGGCATACAACCTTTGTTTATTGGTATGTACCAAATCCCCTAAAATTCCAATGGTTCCCTTTAACCTTAAATCAAGTCCTAGCTCTGTATTTTGACTCCCTCCAATATTGGAGGTCCATGCCCAAATACCTTTCATCTTTTTTTCAATGGTGAAAGTAAAATCATACTTACTAGAAGTATTAATGGTATCGTTAGGGGAGAAGGTTTGTATGTTGGTGGCCGATAGCTCTAATAGGGTTCCTTTGTTTCTATATTTAACGTTCCAGTCAATATTAAACCGTCCTACATTACTACCCTTTGTATAGTTAAATCCCAATCCAATTTTACCACTAGTTCTTAAAAAAAGGGTGCTTTTTATCGGGAAAATTTCTACGATCTGGTCCAAGTGAAAATTACTCGAATCGTAACCAGAATTAATATGGATGACTCCCACTACATTTGTGGAATCGATAGAACCATAAAAACTGCGACCGTGAATACTTGTAAATTCAAAATACTTACTTGATTTTATGGTAGCTACTTTTTCCACATCTACTAAAATGGTTCCCATACCGTCCATTTTAAAGGTAATGCGACCGTAGTCCATTTTTTTGATCTCTCCCAAAAGAATGTTTCCGTTGACGTGAAATATTGAATCTGTTTTTTGAGCAACTCCCTTTAGGGCCATGCTGCACATCAGCATAACAAATAGAACACGTATAAAAGGTTTCCACATTGGGGCAAATGTAAAAAAAAGAAACCCTCATTACGGTGAAGTAAAAAGGGTTTCTTTTTCTGAATAATAGCGACTATTTATCCACTACACATTTCGCAGTTATCTGGATTTTCTATCGAACAAGCTAACGCTTCTTCTTCCATTTGTTGCGCTGTAGGTTCGAGCTTAGATTTCGTTTCCACCGTGAATTTTATAGCGTCACGTGCGGCTTTTGTACGTAAATAATACATGCCGGTTTTCAAGCCTTTTTTCCAAGCATGAAAATGCATGGATGTTAATTTGGCGAAATTTGGACTCTCGACAAATAAGTTTAACGATTGAGATTGACAGATAAAAGCTCCGCGATCTGCGGCCATATCAATAATTGAACGTTGTTTTATTTCCCATACGGTTTTGTAAATCTCTTTCATGTTTTGCGGGACTTCTGGAATATTTTGAACAGAACCATTTTCAGCCATGATTTTATTTTTCAAATCATCGTTCCATAATCCTAGTTCATTTAAATCCCGTAATAAATGTTTGTTGACTACAATAAACTCACCCGATAAAACTCTTCTAGTATAAATATTGGAAGTGTACGGCTCAAAACATTCGTTGTTACCTAAAATTTGAGAGGTTGAAGCTGTTGGCATAGGTGCTAATAAAAGCGAATTTCGGACTCCATGTTCATTTACTTCTTTTTTCAAATTATGCCAATCCCATCTTTCGGTTGGTGTCGTATTCCACATATCGTATTGGAAAATACCTTGTGATACGGGAGAACTTTGGTAACTGGTATACGGACCATGTTTTTTTGCCAACTCTTTGGAAGCGGTCATGGAAGCAAAATACAAGGTTTCGAAAATCTCTTTGTTTAATTGTTTGGCCTCTTCCGATTCAAAGGGTAAACGGAGCATAATGAAGGTATCTGCCAATCCTTGAACACCTAATCCAATGGGTCTATGACGCATGTTTGAATTTTCGGCTTCAACAACGGGATAATAATTATGATCAATTATCTTATTTAGATTCTTGGTAGCCACGTAAGTAATATCGTACAGTTTTTGATGATCAAATTTACCGTTGGATACAAACTTGGGTAATGCCAACGAAGCTAAATTGCATACTGCGATCTCATCTTTTGAAGTGTACTCCATGATTTCGGTACACAAATTTGAGGAACGAATGGTACCTAGATTCTTTTGATTGGATTTTTCATTACATGCATCTTTATACAACATGTATGGAGTTCCCGTTTCAATTTGCGATTCCAAAACAGTATTCCATAAATCACGTGCAGGAATGGTTTTCCTTCCTTTTCCTTCACGCTCGTATTGGGTATACAATTTTTCAAATTCGTCTCCATAGGTGTCGTGTAACCCCGGACATTCATGCGGACACATTAAGGTCCAATTCGCATTTTCCTCCACCCGTTTCATAAATAAATCCGGTGTCCAAAGTGCATAGAATAAATCACGCGCTCGACTTTCTTCTTTCCCATGATTTTTCTTTAAGTCTAGAAAATCAAATATATCGGCATGCCAAGGTTCTAAATATATCGCAAAAGAACCTTTTCTTTTACCTCCACCTTGATCAACATATCGTGCCGTATCGTTAAACACTTTTAACATGGGAACAATACCATTGGAGTTTCCATTGGTTCCTTTGATATACGATCCAGTAGCTCTAATGTTATGAATACTTAATCCAATACCTCCTGCGGATTGGGAGATCTTGGCAGTTTGTTTTAGGGTGTCGTAAATTCCCTCAATGCTATCCTCTTGCATGGCCAATAAAAAGCATGAAGACATTTGGGGTTTCGGAGTTCCCGCATTAAAGAGCGTAGGTGTAGCATGGGTAAACCACTTTTCTGACATTAAATTGTAGGTTTCAATGGCAGCTTCAATATCTTCTTTATGAATACCTATTGATACACGCATCAACATGTGTTGTGGTCGTTCGGCAATTTGTCCATCCAACTTTAATAGATAGGCTCTTTCTAAAGTTTTAAACCCGAAATAATCATAATTGAAATCTCGATCGTAAATGATAGTAGAATCTAAAGTAGCCGCATTTTGTCGTATGATCTGATGCACATCATCGGCCAATAGAGGTGCGGCTTCATTGGTTTTTGGGTCTATATATCCATGCAACAATTGCATGGTTTTGGAAAAGCTCTTATTGGTGCTTTTATGTAGGTTAGAAACCGAAATACGTGACGCTAATAATGCGAAGTCAGGATGTTGAACAGTCATCGTAGCGGCCACCTCTGCCGCTAAATTGTCAAGTTGAGTGGTGGTTACCCCATCAAACAAACCTTCAATAACCTTGATGGCTACTTTGGTAGGATCTACTAATGGATTTAAACCGTAACATAATTTTTTTATGCGCGCGGTAATTTTATCAAATTGTACGGCTTCTTTTCTGCCATCTCTTTTTTGTACAAACATGAACTGACTATTTTATGTGGGTATGAGGAAATTTGTTTTGTTAAAAATCTTCGTCTAAACTGAAACCTTCGTTTAAATCTTGCGTGCTATTGGATACACCCGCTTTTTGATATTCTGCGACCCGTTTTTCAAAGAAATTGGTTTTGCCTTGTAGTGAAATCATATCCATAAAATCAAAGGGATTAGTGACATGGTATACCTTTTCGCAACCGAGTTGATTTAACAAACGATCGGCAACAAATTCAATGTATTGATTCATTAAATCCGCATTCATTCCAATTAATCGTACCGGTAAGGATTCCGTTACGAATTCCGCTTCAATTTTCACGGCATCCACAATAATATGGGTAACTTTCTCTTTGGTTAATTGATTGTTCAGGTGGTTGTTATAGAGTAAACACGCAAAATCCATATGCATCCCTTCGTCTCTTGAAATCAATTCGTTAGAAAATGTAAGGCCCGGCATTAAACCACGTTTTTTAAGCCAGAAAATGGAACAAAAACTTCCCGAAAAGAAAATACCTTCCACCGCTGCAAATGCCACCAGTCGTTCTGCAAATGAACCATTGTCGATCCAACGAAGTGCCCAATCTGCTTTTTTTCTAACGGGAGGGAATGTTTCAATCGCATTGAATAAATAATCCTTTTCTTTTGGGTCTTTGATGTAGGTATCAATAAGTAAGGAATACGTTTCGGAATGTACATTTTCCATCATCACTTGAAACCCATAAAAGAATTTGGCTTCTGTATATTGGACTTCATTCAAAAAATGCTCGGCTAAATTTTCATTTACAATGCCATCGCTAGCGGCAAAAAAAGCTAGAATATGCTTGATAAAGAAACGTTCGTCTTCGGTTAACTTGTTTTCCCAATCGTTGATATCAGCACTCAAATCGATCTCTTCAGCGGTCCAAATACTGGCTTGTTGGTCTTTATACATTTGCCAAATGTCATCATGCTCGATGGGGAATAAGACAAATCGATTCTCATTGTGTTTTAAAATGGGTTCTTCTTGTACGGTATTGCTAACCGTTGAAATAGGAGTGTTGGTTTCCATTGTTATTGAAATAATACGTTAGACCAACCCACCTTGGATTGGCATTTTTTGAAATGTTAAAATAAGAGTGGGGGGTGCTCTATTTGAAAGGAAGAAGATTAACCTAATTTAATAGGAATAGCTTTTTTATTGTCGTCTATAGAAACCATAATAAACTCACCGGTAACGGCTAATTCCCGATGGTCTTTGTTCATCTGTTCGATAAAGATGTCTACGCGGACTTTAAGACTAGAGGAACCTACTAGGGTTACTTTACCAATAAGTTCGGCAAAAGTTCCGCTGGGGATGGGTTTCTTAAAATCTACTTTTTCGGAGGATACAGTGACCATTCGTTGACGGCTAAATCGGGTAGCGGTAATAAACGCTACCTCGTCCATCCATTGCAGGGCAGTACCCCCGAAAAGGGTGTCGTAATGATTTGTGGTGTTGGGAAATACACATTTAACTACATGTGTTTCCGAATTTTGAATTGCTTCTTTTTGTCGCTCCATTTTTTAGTTTAATGGAGGAATAAGTTTAACCTTTATTCCCGAAAGTGTATATTATGTTTAGCGAACCTGGGGCAGATATCCTGACTTACTCCTTAATTCTACGCCTTCCCAATTATTATCAGTGGCCTAATGCAGAATCGTACAGAGCTTACAGTTGCGGGGACAGTTCAGGACTTTAACCTGATTCCCATTTAATTCGCCAAAAACGGCAAAACCTAAAGTTCGAGTCAAAAGTAGGTGCAAGAGGAATAGGGGAATGGAGATTTTTAGAGAAAATGAAAATAGTTTTTCACAATTTGTGAATAGGGGGGGTGGAATTTAACCTAGTAGGTTTTTAAAACCTTCTAGGTTAAAGTTCCCCAATTTCAATTATTTAATCTTTTTTCATGCGTAGAATAGTTTTGAAATTATCCAAATCATCAAAAAGGTCAATAACCTTTTCTCTAGATATCAGAGTTTCGGTTTTGGAAATTATACTTGAATAAGAGGAGTATTTATAGGTCTGGTAATTACCAATTCCGTGATGATCAGGATTGGTGTTAACATAAATGATGAGGTTTCTTAAATAGGTATCATCCTTTATTTTAATTCGTTTTGGGTGTTTTTGAAATAGACTTCCAGTACGATTGTATTTTTTATTAATGGCTTTAGAGTAGGCATTAAATAGGTTGGAGAAGGGCTGGAAAGTCCAACGAGATGTTATTTTTATTTCTTTATCCAATTCAAACTCTTCTTTGATACGGATTATAAAATGAAAGTGGTTGGGAAGTAAACAGTAACTGTATATTTCTGCTATAGGAATAATGTATTTGGAAACTAAAAATAAGAAATAGGGGTAGTTTTCTTCCGATTTAAAAATGTTTTCCTTGTTATTTCCTCGGTTAAAATAATGATAATAACCACCTGGTTCTAATCGAGTTAGCTTCATAGGTTAAAATTAGGTTTTTTTTCTAAATAACCTAGAAGGTTTTTTAAACCTTCTAGGTTATTGAAGTTTTTTACCAGATATAAACGCGATCTTCTGGAGCGATGTACATACTATCGTTTTCGTTGATTTCAAATACTTCGTAAAAGGCATCTAAATTTCTTAACGGAGCATTGGCTCTATACATCCCTGGAGAGTGAGGGTTGGTGTTGATTTGACTTCTTAAAGCTTCCTCTCTATACTTGGTTCTCCAGATGGTACCCCAAGACATGAAGAACCGTTGTTCGGGTGATAAACCATCAATGGTTTCAGATTTACCATTTGCAGCAAACTCTGCTTGAAGTGCATCCCATGCCAAGTTTACGCCACCTAAATCACCAATGTTTTCACCTAAGGTTAATTTACCATTTACGTGTAAACCAGGAAGAGGTTCGAAGGCATCAAATTGTGCAATTAGTTTTTCTCCTCGTTGTTCAAAAGCGGCTTGATCTTCTGGGGTCCACCAGTTCACCATGTTCCCTTGGCTATCAAATTGCGCACCTTGATCGTCAAATCCATGTGAAATTTCGTGACCAATTACAGCTCCAATACCGCCATAGTTTACCGGTGCATCTGCATTGAAATCAAAGAATGGAGGTTGTAAAATTGCGGCAGGAAACACGATTTCGTTCGCCAATGGATTGTAATAGGCATTTACCGTTTGAGGAGTCATTCCCCATTCCGTTTTATCTACTGGGTCATGAAGTTTGGCTACTTCATCTTTAAATCCCCAATTTTTGGCAGCCATAGCATTACTTGCATATGACCCCCCTTGAGTTATGGTTTTAATCTCTAAAGTGCTGTAATCTTTCCATTTATCTGGGTATCCAATTTTAACGGTAAAGCTAGCTAGTTTTTCTTGTGCTTTTATTTTGGTAGCTGGAGTCATCCAATCTACGTTTTCGATACGCACCTTCATAGCTGCTAAAATATTGTCAACCATTGATTTTGCAGTAGCCTTTGCTTCTGGAGGGAAAACAGCATCCACATATAGTTTTCCAATAGCTTCACCGACATAACGGTTGGTTGAGCCTAATACTCTTTTCCAACGGTCACGCATTTGGGTTGTTCCGCTTAATTCAGTTCCGTAAAAGTCAAAATTGGTTTGAACCATTTCTGCATTTAAATAACCTGCGTAACTAGACATGGTTTTGTACGTCAAATAGTTTTTCCAAAGCCTAACATCATTTTCAACCAAAATTTCTTCGATTTTTTGGATGAATTTTGGTTGCATTACAATGAAAGTGTCTACCCCAGTAATTCCCATACCTTGGAAATAAGTAGCCCAATCAATAGATGGAGCAAGAGTACTTAAGTCAGCCAATGCATATGGGTTGTACTGTTTCGCTAAATCTCTACTTTCCGTAGAGTTCATAGAAGCAGTAGCCATTTCATACTCTAACCTGTATATGGCCTCCGCCTGTAACTTGGCATTTTCAGTTGTCATTCCTTTAATAACCAACATATTTGCAATAAAAGCTTTGTATTTGGTTTGAACTTCTACTGATTTTTCGTCCTCTTTGGTATAATAATCACTGTCTGGTAAACCCAAACCATCTTGCGCCAGGTAAGCTGCTTTAACGTTCGAGTTTTTTACGTTCGGGAAAATAGCAAAACCGAAGAAAGAACCGCCACCGAACGTTTCTTCAAAAGCCAAATAATTTAGTAGATCTTCTTTATTTGAAATAGCATCAATTCTGGAGAAAAAAGGATCCAATGGTGAAAGTCCAGCTTTTTCAGCTGCGGCACTATCCATACCTACGTTATAGTAGTTCGAAGCTTTCTTTTGATCACTTGTTTCGCTGTATTTCGTACTCGAGGCAGCGGATTCCAAAACGTCTAAAACTATTTTGTTATTGTTCTCTCGTAATTCGTTAAACGAACCCCATGAACCTTGATCGCCTGGGATTTCGGTGTTCTTTACCCAAGTTCCATTCACGTGCATAAAGAAATCGTCTTGTGAACGAATGTTCCTATCCATATTGGATAAATCTAATCCATGATTTGGAGTGATTTCCGGTTTTACTTCTGGGACCTTGTCGGACGAACAAGAGATAGTAAGCGCAACTATCGGAAATATAAATAATGACTTTTTAATATTCATGATTGTTTATTTTAAGGTTTCGAAAATAATTCAAAACATAGGATTATTGATTTCAAAATGTGAGGGAGGCTCGAAAATGCATGACAAACGGTGTTTCTTTGGTCTCAAAAGACCACTTAGCAATTATCGAATACCTATTTTTGATTTATTATTGAAAATATCCAACTATATGAAGTCTGATAAAATTGAAATCCCTACCATAATATACTTAGCGGCTATTGTAATTGTATTAGGCGGGATCATTTACTCCTCCGATATTGTGACGCAATTTTTAATGGCTTTGTTCATTGCGGTAATAGCTTCTAAACCAGTTGTTTTTTTACAGAATAAGGGTTTTCCCTCTTCTTTGGCAGTGGGTGTCGTAATTCTAGGGATTATTGGCGTCACTTCTTCGATAGGAGGTTTGATAGGAAGTTCGGTGGCTCGCTTTTCTTCTAATTTGGATGCGTATGATACTACGGTTTCAGCGGGAATTGAATCCATTTTTGATTTAATAAGAGCGATGGGATTTAACGTGTCTACGCAGGGATTAATGAAAGCCATCGATCCAGGAACAGTCATGAATTTTACCGCAACTCTATTAAATGGGTTGGGGAGTTTAATGGGAAATATGGCGATGATATTACTCATTGTAGCCTTTATGTTAGGTGAGGCTTCTAGTTATGGGGTAAAGTTAAAAGCTATTTTTTCTAATCCGGAAGAATCCATGACGGGTATTACGGTTGCTATGAATCAGATTAATCAATACTTAGGTATAAAAACCTTAACGAGTTTAGGTACCGGATTGGTTATTGGCACGTTACTATGGGCTATTGGAGTTGATTTCCCTTTTATGTGGGGTTTAATGGCTTTTTTAATGAATTACATTCCAAATATTGGCTCTATTCTAGCCGCTATTCCAGCTATGTTGATGGCTTTTATTAACCTTGGTGGAGCGGGAGTACTTTGGACCGGGGTTATTTTTCTTGGGGTAAACATGGTCATTGGAAATATTATTGAACCCAAAATAATGGGGAAAGGATTGGGTATTTCTACCCTTGTCGTAATGCTTTCCTTAGTGTTTTGGGGGTGGATTTTAGGAACCATTGGGATGTTTCTTTCTATACCGCTAACATTAGCCGCTAAAATTGCCTTTGAATCGCAAGAATCAACGCGTTGGATTGCTGTTCTTCTAGGAACTGAAGAAGATGCCAAAAATATTTTAAGAGAAAGAGGAGAGGAGTAATAACCTCTTCTATGTTTGAATAACGCCTACGTTGTATCTTTCAGTTATCGGTTTATTGTTGGCCATTTCAATACCCATGGACACCCATTTACGCGTGTCTATTGGATTAATAATGGCATCTAACCATAACCTACTTGCCGCATAAAATGGGGAAGTCTGCTTATCGTATCTATCCTTTATTTTATTAAATAAAGCGTCTTCTTCTTCTTTCGTGATTTCTTCCCCTCGTGCTTTTTTAGAGCTCACCTCAATTTGAAGTAAAACCTTCGCTGCTTGTGATCCACCCATAACGGCTATTTGTGCAGATGGCCAACCAACAATAAGTCTTGGGTCATACGCTTTCCCACACATGGCGTAATTTCCTGCTCCGTAGGAGTTTCCTATAACAATAGTAAATTTAGGAACGACAGAGTTGGCCATGGCGCTTACCAATTTGGCTCCATCCTTGATAATTCCCCCATGTTCTGAGCGAGAACCAACCATAAAACCCGTCACATCTTGAAGGAAAACCAAGGGGATTTTCTTCTGGTTACAATTCATTATGAAACGAGCTGCTTTATCCGCAGAGTCAGAGTAAATAACCCCACCAAACTGCATTTCACCCTTTTTACTTTTTACGAGTTCTCGTTGGTTCGCAACAATTCCAACGGCCCATCCATCCATTCGTGCGTATCCGGTAAGAATACTTTTTCCATAGCCCTCTTTGTATTCATCAAATTCCGAATCATCCACTAAGCGCTTAATGATTTCCCGCATTTCATACGGTTTGGTGTTGGTATCCGGTAAAATTCCAAAAATTTCGTTTTCGTCATGTTTTGGATCCTTCGGTTTTTCTCTATTAAAGCCGGCTTTATTAGCATCTCCAATTTTGCCCATCATACGCTTAATACGATCTAAAGCGTCTTGATCATCTGTACATTTATAATCTACCACACCCGAAATTTCGGTTTGGGTGGTTGCCCCTCCTAAAGTTTCATTGTCAATACTTTCACCAATGGCTGCTTTGACTAAATAAGAGCCGGCTAAGAAAATTGAACCTGTTTTGTCAACAATCATAGACTCATCACTCATAATTGGAAGATATGCTCCCCCAGCCACACAAGAACCCATAACGGCTGCTATTTGTGTGATTCCTTGACTTGACATAATTGCATTATTTCTGAAAATCCGACCAAAATGTTCCTTGTCTGGAAATATTTCGTCTTGAAGAGGTAAGAAAACCCCGGCACTATCTACCAAGTAAATAATAGGAAGGTTATTTTCCATGGCAATTTCTTGTGCTCTTAAGTTCTTTTTTGCCGTAATTGGAAACCAAGCACCTGCTTTTACAGTAGCATCATTGGCTACAACAATACATTGTTTACCCGAAACGTAACCAATTTTGATGACCACCCCTCCAGCTGGGCACCCCCCATATTCCTTGTACATACCCTCACCTACAAATGCACCAATTTCAATTTGGTCTTTTTTGGTGTCTAAAAGGTATTCTATTCGTTCTCTAGCAGTTAGTTTGCCCTTAATATGTTGTTTTTCGATTTTTTTTAATCCACCACCAAGATATACTTCTTCCAATTTTCTATTTAGGTCAGAAACTTTTCTTCTATTTCGATCTTCGTTTAAATTAAATGCTAGTTCTTCTTTCTGGATCATAATGTGTGAATTTTCTGGGCTCAAATATAGGGGTTTAGTGGGGTAGGTTGCAATAGTGGATAATGTGAAATTTGTTCTTATACCGGCAATTTTAATAAGTAACTTTCCAATTCAGGCCCTAAATTAAATAAACCATCCAAAATACTTAAATCGGGTTCAAAATCACGCTCATAGGAAAATACCTGCTGATATTCTGGAAATGAAAGGCTTGAACTATGGGGTTTCTTCGAAGAGTACAATGCCCTTTGGTCGGTTGCGGTAATTGGAGTGTACTCGGAGCTTATGGATATTTCTTCCGAAACCTCTAAACATTTTAAAATTATTTTATGGAAGGCTAAGTTAAACTCCCAAAGTGAAAGGTGTTTAGTATCGTAGATCGGGTGAATGAGATAGCTATAGAATTCAAAAAAAGGGGAGGACTTGTAAGCGGATTCCAAGGTTTTCCAATGGTTTCGTTGCCAAGGTTCTATGTTTGAGATTTGAGCATCTATCATTGGCTTTTTCACACTTCCTCCTTCAATAGGGATAGATAAGGTAATCACACCATTGGCTCCAAATACTAAAGATCTACTTCTAAAGTTCTGTTTAGTGTAGCGTTCGTTGGGGTCTAAAACGCTTTGGTTTTTAATGAATTGCGCATAATAGGACAGGGGAGCGGCATACAAAAGTGGAAATATGGTAACCTCATTCATGACTTTTAACATTCTAAAACGGTGTCAAAAGTACGTGCTTAGAACTAAGCAATATCATTTTTTGAAATTATATTATCCGTTAATATAGTTCCCTTAATACCATTGAAACCAATTTCAAACCTACAGTAATGAGCCTGGATGTGGCAAGCGTTGTTGAAAGATTTTGTATGAATTATTTAAGTTTTGATATCGAACTGTATGATAAGCAAATGATGTATATCGGAATGTATTGAAAACTCTTGAACGTAAACAAGAATATGGCCTATTTCAGTTTATTAGAAATAGAATCCTACATGAATTAGAGCACTTTCAAAATCTTGTTTTTGTTAAAAAAAATAGGATGTTCGAGATTTAAAATATAGGACGGAAAACTCAAGCTTGGAATTAGAAACGGTAGTTCATACTAGTTTAAACCATTGAAAACTATAAATCCTGGGGTTGTTGGCTTTTAAGGTGTTTTTTTTGTTCCTATAATGTTTTAGGAATATTTTCATTCAATAATGGATAGCCCTTGGATATATTCATTGGCTTTTTACGTACACCATCGATGGGATACTATGAAAAGTATAGATTTGCTAAAAAATAATTTAATGATAGTATTTCAAGTGAGCCGGCAGGAAAAATATTCTCGAATTCAACTATTGATTCGCTTGTTCTTAGGTCCCTTTTATATCGTGTTACCCCATTTTTTAATACTGATTTTTGTCCTCTTATGGACCAAGGTTTTGTGGATATATGCTACTTTTTATATTCTTTTAAAAGGAAGTTATCCATCTGGGGCTAAAAAGAGAATAATTGGGACCCTAAATTGGGTATCTAGACTGCATTTAACCGTTTATAATTTACGAGATGATTATCCTGAATTTGGAATAGAAAAGAGAGTGGACTATTTTACATTGGAGATGGAAGAGGATCAACCAATTAACCGGTTGTCGGTTTTGTTTCGTTTTATTTTGGGCTGGTTTATTTTAATTCCCAATTTACTGGTTTGGTCTTTTAGAAATTTTCTAAATAGTTTACTCGCTTTTGTTGCTTTTTGGAGGGTATTGTTTACAGGAGAGTATCCGAGTAATTGGTTTGATTTTCAAGTTGGAACCTTACGATGGTTGTTGAAGGTTTTGGGATATCAGTTATATTTGGAAGATAAATACCCCTCATTTTCAGGTAAAGAGTAAACAATGAAAGACGATTATTTAAAAATAAACAAAGACACTTGGAACAAGAGAAGTGAGATTCATTTTGATTCTACCTTTTATGATAACGAATCTTTTCTAAAAGGAAGAAACTCTTTAAACTCCATTGAACTTGGTTTATTAGGCAATTTAAAAGGGAAGAAAGTTTTGCATTTGCAATGTCATTTTGGTCAAGACACTCTTTCTTTAGAAAGACTAGGGGCAGAGGTGACTGGTGTTGATTTTTCGGATGTAGCCATTGAGAAAGCAAATCAATTAGCTTCTAAACTGGGGTCTTCAGCTCGATTTATTTGTTGTGATTTATACCGCTTACCAGAGGTTTTGGAGGAGGAATTTGATATGGTATTTACTAGTTATGGAACCATTGGCTGGTTGCCCGATATTGAAAGGTGGGCTAAAGTGGTGAGCCTTTTTTTACGAACAGGTGGTCATTTTGTTTTTGCAGAGTTTCATCCGGTAGTATGGATGTTTAGTGATGACTTTTCACAAATTCAATATCGTTATTTTAATGATGAGCCTATTGTGGAAATGGAAAGTTCTTATACCGATGGGGCGGAAAATCTATCTTCAAAAAATGTTTCGTGGAATCATGGGTTGGCCGAGGTTGTGACTGCGCTTCTAACGAGTAATATTCAAATTGAACAATTTCAGGAATTTGATTATTCTCCATATAACTGTTTTTTAGGGACTAAAGAAACCCCTGATGGGAAATTTTTCATTGAAAAAATGGGTCGGAAACTTCCAATGGTATATGCCATAAAGGGATTAAAAAAGTAGCGTTTGAGGCCATTTAACATCGGGTTTTAATCTTTCATACCTCAATTAAGTGGTTCTAGCCCAAATGGTTAAATGATTTGTTTGATTATTGCAATTTGAGGTAGTTTTGTGGAGGGTTATCACAATGTTAAAATCACACCACCATGGGGAAAATTGCACTAGTTTTAGGGATACTATTTTTGGGGTTTGGGAATATTGGATGGGCCACCACATATACCACTATTGGAAATAATAGTTGGTCACCTTCCACTCCTGGAAGAAGTATAAGTTCTTCAGATACATTTATTATTAACCATAAAGCGAAGTTGTATGGTTTTACTCTCCAAAACGGGGGGGAAATCATTGTCAATAATGGGGGAGAACTTAAATTTTTATGGAGTGCTAATTTTGACAACGGTTCGAAGATAACTATAGAGAGTGGAGGTTCGTTAACCATGAAAAATATGACCATCCAAAATTATGGAGAGTTTATTGTGGATGGAATTCTGAATACTTCCAATGGAACTCTTGAGAATCAGAGTACCGGGACTATTTTATTAAATACGACTGGAGAATGGAACCTCTTTCAGGAAACGTTAAAAAATTACGGGCTAATTACACTAAATAATGACGTGGATTGGATAAGTAGTTCTATGGAAAATAATAGTTCAGGTATTATTATTTTAAACTCTGTATTGGGAATTAAACAAATGTCCTTTTCAAACGATGGGAATTTAAATGGGTATGGGCAGGTAAACGTAGTGAATGGTGACGGTAGTTTTTCTAGTGATGGTTTTATTAATGGTTGTTCAGGAACTTCATGTATTCCACCAAGTACGGTGGGTACGATTACCTACTTATATTTTCATACCGTAACAGGTGGAAGTGGATATTCCTTGGTAACAGGAGGGGATATTACCAATAACAGTTGTTCCGATAAATTAATAATTTTAGAAGACTCTAAAGTTGCAAGTGATATTGATGTTGGAGATGTGGTGGTTTCTCAGGGAGTTGAATTGACCATTGATCAAAATAAAACGTTAACTATTTGTAATGGTATCACGAATGATGGGATCGTATTAATTGAAAATAATGCGTCTTTGGTTCAGACTTCGGTGGTGGATGAAAATTCGGGTAGTGGCATTTATCGGATTGAAAAAAAGGGGAGTGGTTCAAATTATGAATATAATGGTTGGTCTTCTCCTTTTAATGCAGCCAAATTAAATGAGATTTTCCCTTCTTCAAATCCTTGTGATGTATATGCATTTGATGGAGCTACTCAATCTTGGTTATATGATTATCCTGTTAATTATAGTACGTCTTGTAATGGAAATAACGTTGTTTTTACTTCCGTACATTTGCTACCTGGGTCTGATGGGGTAATGGATGTAGGACGTGGATACTTTGTACCTGGTGTCAGTACAGAAGTTAGAAGTGTGGAAGGGATCGTTAATAATGGGGATATTTTTATTGATGTATTTGAAACCTCCTTAGGTAATAACCCGAATTGGAACCTGGATGATTGGAACTTGGTTGGAAACCCTTATCCATGTGCGATTGATTTGGATTTGTTTTACTCGGAAAATAGTGGTGTCATTGCTGGGAGTTTTTATTTTTGGGTCGATGATCAGCAAAATGGTACCGGCTATCATCAATCGGAAGATTACGCAGTGTATGCAAATAATGTTGGTACAGAAGCGAATGGAGCCGTAGCAAATAAGTTTGTGCCAGCAGGACAAGGCTTTTGGGTTTATGCTTTAGCTGATGCGTCTATTAAATTTTCCAATGCCATGAGGGTTACGGGGAATAATGCTGATTTGTTTAAATCCGAAGAAGTAGGGGAGGAGGTATTTGTTTTTATAAATATTACGAACGATTCCACAAATTTCAACCAATGTGCCGTAGGATTTAACTCTGAAGCAACTAATGAATTTGACGTGGGCAGTGATGCTATTAAAGGGGATGCAGGTACGGGAGTGGCTATTTCTTCATTAATTGATGGGAACCCGTATACTATTCAAGCTTTTGAAGAAATTTACGAAAACGAATCTTATTCTGTACCCTTATTGGTAACAACTAATAATGCATCTGTTCATATTATTAGAGCATCGAAATTTCAAAATTTGGAAAGTAATATATTAGTCCATTTATGGGATAAGCGAACCAAGGTAACTACCAATTTAAAATTAAAAGATTATTCGGTTTACTTAGATACAGGACGCTATGAAAATCGATTTGAATTGATTTTTGAAAATACAGGAACTTCTCTTGGTGTTAGTGAATTGGGAGAAGAATCTATTTTTTCTGCGTATCAAAATCAAGATAAAATTATAGTTCAAATAAAAGGTGAAACAGCGCTTATTGAAAGTATTGTGTTGTATGACTTAGTCGGGAAAGAAATAATAAGGGAGGTAAACATTTCTTCTGGAAGACTAGAGATACCGACTAATACCTTAAATACGGGGGTGTATATTGTAAAATCTAGGTTAAGTACAGGTGAGGAATATTCGACCAAAGTCTCTGTTTTTAAGTAATATAATTAGGATGTAAATAGGAATCCAAAAGAGCACTCTTCCGGGGTATCTATTTATTTATGAGGATTAACATGGTGGTTATTTTACAGCAATACCAGAAATTTCTACGTTTACTCCCATAGGAAGTTTACTTACCTGCACTGTTTCTCTGGCAGGGAATCCGTCCTCAAAATAGCCGTTATAAACCGTATTTACTTCCTTAAAATGATCCATGTCAGATAGAAATATGGTACATTTTACAAGATGTTGAAAATCCATACCCGCTTCATTTAATACCGCTTGTAGGTTTTTCATCACCCGGTGGGTTTCATTTGGAATAGTTTCAATTTCCAATTCTCCATTTAGTGGATTTAACGCAATCTGTCCACTTAAATATAAAGTGTTATTTGCTAAAATGGCCTGATTATATGGTCCAATTGGTGTCGGGGCATTTGTCGTTTTTATGACTTTATTCATGACTTGAAATTTTCAAAATCTTCTTTTCCCAATTTATTTAATACCAAAAATAGTGTTTCAGAAAACTCGTCAATTTTCACCGGAATATTCTCAATATTATTTTTGTTTTTGGCATCCAATTCAATTTGAAGAATAAGATCAGCTAAGGAAGTTACTCCAATAGTTCGAATGGATGATTTTAATTTGTGGGCTTTTTTCGAGGTTTCCTCCCAATTGTTGTTTTTTGCAAATTCTTGTAATTCTGTAGTGTCAATCGGAGCGTACTCAATGAAGGTATCCACGAGTTCTTTCATGAATTCTGTATCCCCATATACCATTTCACTTAATATGGACAAATCATAAAGGTTTGAAGACATACAATTTTTTATTTTATCCTAACAAACATAAACTATTGTATTAAAATCAGATGCTATCACCTTCTTTTTTTCGTAGACTTAGCCTTGGCCTCTTTTGCCTTTTTTTCTTCTTTAATTCGTACTTGTTCCTCCAGGTAGGCCGTTGCTTGGCGTAGTTCAACTTTACGATTATAATTGAAGGCGGTTACAAATGCATCTTTAACACCTAGGTCTTTAACCAATTCTAAATAAAACCGAGCTTCACTAATATTATAAAAATCGCCAACCGTTAAATACGTCCAGCTTGCATCCACTACTTCATTTATACTATCTAACTCCACAAATAGGTAGGCTAAATCGTCCGGAATGGTATCACTTTTAAAGGCTCCTACTTGAACCGTGAAAAATACTTTTCCTACTAATTTATCATCAATGGGTTTGTAATCCATATTAATTACTTTTTCGCCAAATTTGGTTTTGTCCTTTACGTTGACCACAAAGGCATCCGGATATCCAGCCTCTTTTATTACCTCAAGCAGCCTTTCTGCCACTAATGGATGTACAAACTTTCCAATAATATAGCGATATACCCCATTTTCATCAATGTAGACCTCTACATTTTTAACATCGTTAAATTCCCATGTGTATTTGGGCTCCAGAGTGGCTCCAATTTGAACTCCGTACGTAGGTTGTTTATTGGTGTAGGTCACCCTTTTTGTGCTTACCCAGTGTTCTTGTTTTTCTTTTTCATACACGATAAGGTCGTTCGAATCAATGGGTATTTGACGTTTCAAACATTCTCTATGGTAACGTTGTCCTTCTACTAAATAATATTCGTTCGCAAAAGAATAAATGGAGTAAAATTTATTTAGAGTACTAATGGTTTTGGAACAATTACCGTTTAAACTATAACCCATCAAAAGATAATAATACACATACTCAGATACCCTTCGTTCTTGATAATTTCTTCGTTGATATTCCGGTGAATACTTGGTAGAGGCTTTCTCCAATAGGTATATTGCATACTCCAAATTGGTATCTAAACGCGTATAACTTTGACCTAATAAATACGCCAAGTTCATATTAGTAGAATCAGATTTGTATAATTTTTCAAATGTAAGAGCCGCTTCTTCAATTTTGTTTTGACTTAGGTTCAGTATGGCATTATTAAATATTTCAGATTTATTTCCTTTCTGTCCCAAAGATGAAAAGGATACAATAACAATCAGAAGTAGTGTTGAAAAACCTTTGATAGTTCGATTATACGTGAGAAATGACTTCATAAAAACAAGCGACAAATGAGTGAAACATGTGGGTGCAAATTACGTGGAATTTGGTTTTTTTGGTCAAAAAAAAGTGTATTGTTTCAACAATGAGGTATTAACAAAACCCAGGTTCACCTTTCATGTGAAATTGGATTTGGTAGGGGGTAAAAAAAACTACATTTGTGTAACTTAAATAAATTCATGATGAAAAAACTTATTGTACTTTTTGCATTTTCCTTAACCGTATTGGGTGGATTTGCACAGGAATCAGAGCTTGATCCTAAATTTGCGTCTTATATGATTGAGACCGAAAGAAGAACTGTCTTTGTTCAGAATATGAACTTGAATGAAGCAGATGCTAAAATTTTCTGGCCAATTTTTGATGCTTTTGAGGCGGAGCTTTTGACTCTTAGAGAAACCGGGATTATTAATTTAAAAACCTATGGTGAACAATATGAAAAGATGACAGATGAACAAGCTTCTACTTTAATGAACAGTATGTTGAAAAATGAAGCCTTACGAAGTAAAGTCCGAAAAAAATATTATAAAAAATTCTCAAAAGAATTGGGGGGTAAAGTAGCAACTCGTGTGATGCAATTGGACTCCATTGTTGCCATGGTATTACGCTTGTCTATTTACGATGAATTGCCTTTAGTAGGTGATATGAATTAATTGGATGTTCCGATTTGGAAAAGGGGCCTAGTGCCCCTTTTTTTGTATCCAAGTATTAGTTGAGCTTGCCGTTGATATAACGATTATAGTAATACCATTTCCCTAGAAAATGAATAAATTTAGCCAAAATACTAGTGTAAATAGCCCCGGTCACACCTAAAATTGGGATCAAAGCGATATTTCCAGTTAAATTTATCACGGCTTCTAATATGGCAACATTTCGTAATTCTTTGCCTTTAGATTTTGCCATTAAAAAATTAAAAGGTTGGTATAGCCCTTGAAAGAAAAAAGCAATGGATAACCCTGTTATGTATAGAGGTACTTGGCTAAACTCCTCTCCGAAAAATAAAATAACAATCCATTTAGAAGTAAAGAACAGAAATGTAATCGATACGATTAACCAAAGTGTATTGTATATAAACACCTTTTTTGGAATTCGTTCTTGGGTTGAAAAATCCTTAAATAATGCATTGGATAATGCTTGACTACCCATCACCATTGGAGAGGCAATGATAGTAGCTAGGGTATAGAATCCATTTACCGTGGTATTTATGAAATAGGAAATAAATATTTCATCTAGTTTGAAGGTACTTTGGTTTGCGGTATTGCCAATGTAGAAAGGAAAACCATAGGATTTTACTTTTTTCCATAAAGTACCAAAATTAGATTTTATGTTTTTGTAAGATGGACTAAATTGACGGTAAACCACCCAGAAGGAAACAATTAGAGTAATCAAATTAAATGCAATGGCGTTAAAAACGTTCAATTCCCCATAAAATCCAATTATAATTAATGCCATTACAAACAGGAGTTTGGATACATTGTCATAAATGGGTACAATTTGAACTTTATTGGATCCTACAGATAAAGCCTCAATAAGTGCTCGGGTAGGAAGAATAATAGCTAAGGGAGCGACCGCTCTAAATATCCAGCCCATATCAATGGGGTACCATTTGTCGATGTAAATGGAGGAGATCCAAATAAATATTGAAAACAAAATCCCAACCACTAAATTGATTAGAAAACCTAATCCAAAATATTCTCGTTCTTTTTGAGGATCATTGGTTTCGGCAATAACGACTTGTAAAGAAGAAAAGAACCCGAGTCTAAAAAACAATACCGCCAAGCCTGTAATGGAACCAAAAAACGCATACAATCCATACCCTTCTGGGCCTAGAAAACGAGTTTGAATTGTTTTAATTCCAAACCCAATTCCCACCATAGCCAGCTGGGCTCCAAATAAAATGGCAGTTTGTCTAACTGTTTTTGATTTTAATATGCTCACTTAACCACAATAATTTCCGAAACGAAAGTAACCAAATAGCTTATTCACTAGGGGAGATAACTTCATTTGTTATTTTCGGATCTTTTTTTTGTGGTTAATCGTCTAAATATGAGTTGTATAAATTACAGGTGAAAATTTACTGAAATAAAACACGAAAAACACGACTCATATTTCATAAAAAAATTACTTTTGCCGTCCAATATTTGGTGATTGTAGCTCAGTTGGTTAGAGTATCGGTTTGTGGTACCGAGGGTCGCGGGTTCGAATCCCGTCTTTCACCCAAAAGAAAAGGTCTTACATAGTAAGACCTTTTTTTGTGCTCTTTATTTTCTCGTAAACGCAGTTTAAAAGAGAAAATAAAGAGCACAAAAAAGATAGGGCTCGCAGAGCACCTTTTCTTTTGCAGGCTTTATCCAAAGAGAAGGGATCACGAAGTAATCGGTAAACGCAGTTTAAAAGAGAAAATAAAGAGCACAAAAAAGATAGGGCTCACAGAGCACCTTTTCTTTTCCAGTCCTTCTCCAAAGAAATGGGATCACGAAGTAATTGGTGAAAGTCACCCTTGGTAGCAAGTACTTTTTCACCGAACCAGTTAATTATTTTGCTTTTTTTGACCGCTCCATATGATTCTGTGGTTAGGGCTTTAAGAGAAGTTGTTTTATGAGATGTGCCAGAACTGTTTATTCAATGGGTTTGGCTACTCTAAGAGGGAGTTCGTAAACAAAAACAAGGAATCTCTGGTGTTGAAAAAGTTTGAAAACCCGTGAATAAACACCTTGTAAATGACTTGTCGTTACACGTGAATAGGTTAATTTTGGCGCTCAAAATTTAGATAAACCGTACAAATGAGTATTCTAGTAAATAAAGATTCGAAAGTTATTGTTCAAGGTTTTACTGGTGGGGAAGGGACTTTTCACGCTGGTCAAATGAATGAATATGGTACTAATGTAGTTGGAGGAGTAACTCCAGGTAAAGGTGGCCAAGAGCACTTAGGTAAGCCAGTGTTCAATACGGTTTCTGAAGCAGTTGCAAAAACAGGTGCTGATGTATCTATTATTTTTGTTCCACCGGCATTTGCAGGTGATGCAATTATGGAAGCTGCTGAAGCAGGTATCAAAATAATCGTTTGTATTACGGAAGGTATTCCAGTAAAAGATATGATTACTGTAAAAGAATATTTGTCAGATAAAGATGCTCGTTTAATCGGTCCTAACTGTCCAGGTATTATTACTGCTGAAGAATCGAAAATTGGTATTATGCCAGGGTTTATTTTCAAGAAAGGTTCTGTTGGTATTGTTTCTAAGTCTGGTACTTTGACGTACGAAGCAGTGGATCAAACGACTAAAGCAGGTTTAGGTCAAACGACTGCAATTGGTATTGGTGGAGATCCAATTATTGGAACCACTACTTTAGATGCAATCCAAATGTTTGAGGCTGATCCAGAAACTAAAGGTATTATCATGATTGGTGAAATCGGTGGTAACTTAGAATCATTAGCTGCGGCTTGGATCAAAGAAAATGGAACGAAGCCAGTGGTAGCATTCATCGCAGGTGAAACGGCTCCTGAAGGTCGTACAATGGGTCATGCAGGTGCTATTGTTAGTGGTGAGGATGATACAGCAACAGCAAAGAAACGTATTTTAAGAGATGCAGGTGTTCACGTAGTGGACTCTCCAGCGGATTTAGGTTCTAAAATGGCTGAGTTATTAGCTTAATAAGAATTTAATAACTGTATTAAAGCCTTTTATCGTAAGATAAGGGGCTTTTTTTTGTTTTAATTTGCACCTCTAAATTCAAAAAAATGAAAAAATATTTTTCTCTCCATTTATTTATTGCCATGCTAATCATGGTACCCCAATTAGGTTTTTCTTGGGGAGCTACCGGACATAGAGTTGTTGGGCAAGTGGCTATGAACCATATGAGTAAAAAAGCCAATAAAAATGTTTTGGCTGCATTAGGTAACGAGGATGTGGCTATGGTAGCCAATTGGATGGACTTTATCAAATCAGAATCAGATAAACGTCATATGAATGCATGGCATTACTGTAGTATTCCAGATAGTGGTCATTATGAAGGTGCTCCAGAAGAAGGTGATGTAAACAAAATGATACATCAATTTGTAGCGGAGTTAAAAACTAAAAATTACAGTGTAGATGAGAAATTTGCCTTAAAAGCCCTCATTCATATGGTAGGGGATATACACCAACCTTTGCACGTAGGTAATGGGGCCGACCGTGGTGGAAATGATGTGAAATTGAAATTCTTCTACAGTTCATCTAACCTGCACCGGGTTTGGGATAGTGGAATGATTGATAAGCAACAATTAAGTTATACCGAATATGCTAAATGGGTAGATGTTGCGTCATCTAATGAAGTAGCTTCTTGGCAGTCTGCCTCCGTAATGAACTGGATGGAGGAGTCGGTGTCTTATAGGGAATCTATTTATGATATTCCCGAGGATAAAAACTTGTCCTATAAATATGTGCATGATCACATTTATCAAGTGAATTTACGTTTGCTTCAAGCGGGTGTTCGCTTGGCCGGTATTTTAAATGAAATTTACGGTTAGAAAACCCGAATTTAATCGAATAAAAAAAGGGCGGGATTTTTAAAATCCCGCCCTTTTTTTTTACGCATGTTCTTTTTAGGAAAACTCCTGGAAGTATTTTTCAAGTACTTCCACAATATAATCGTAATGTGATTTATCTAAACCGGGCCATACCCCAATCCAGAACGAATTATTCATGATGATATCCGTATTTTTCAAATCTCCAATAACACGGTATTCTACATCTTTATATGCAGGTTGCTTGGTTAAGTTTCCTGCAAATAATAAACGCGTTCCAATTTTATTTTGTTCTAAGTACTGAATAATATGGTTACGGTCAATTTTACTCGTCTCTTTTATAGTGATCAAGTACCCAAACCAAGATGGATTACTGTTTTCTGCCGCTTTAGGTAATATAAAATCAGACTCAAAGGGTTGGAGCATTTCGCCTAGTAATTTATGGTTATCCTGACGTGCTTTAACAAATTTATCCACTTTACGTAACTGACTCAATCCAATAGCCGCTTGCATATCTGTTACCTTCAGGTTAAACCCTACATGAGAGTATATATATTTATGATCATAGCCTTTCGGAAGATCTCCCAATTGCCATGAAAATCGTGTTAAACAAGTATTGTCCACTCCAGGATCACACCAGCAATCTCTGCCCCAATCTCTAAATGAAGTGGCAATTTTTCGTAATCGAGAATTGTTAATCAATACCGCACCTCCTTCACCCATGGTGATATGGTGAGCCGGGTAAAAACTTAAAGTAGCTAAATCACCAAAAGAACCTGTTCTCTTTCCATTTACGGTAGAACCTAATGAATCACAATCATCTTCAATTAACCAAAGATTGTGTTCATCTGCAATTTTGCGTATCACTTCTATATTGAAAGGATTTCCCAAAGTATGGGCAATCATAATAGCTTTGGTTTTATCCGAAATGGCTTCTTTTAGCTGCGCCACATTTACGTTGTAGGTAGGGATGTCTACATCTACAAAAACAGGAATGCAACCCATTTGTACAATGGGGTTAACGGTAGTTGGAAATCCAGCAGCTACGGTAATTACTTCATCACCGGGTTTAAGTTGACGATCTTTCAACTTGGGAGAGGACAGGGTGAATAATGCCAATAAATTGGCCGAAGAACCTGAATTCACCAATAATGCTTTTTTGGAACCAAAATATTCCGCTAATTCAGTTTCCATCGTTTCGCCATAACGACCTGTGGTTAACCAACCATCCATGGTGGCATCGATACCAAAAAGCAAATCATCTGCTTCAATTACTTTCCCAGTAACAGGAATGTAATCTTTACCAGCAATGGCTTTTTTACTCACATTTAACTTACTAGTTAACGCTTCTTTTAACGATGAATCAATATTTTTTAACATGCCATAAAATTAGGTGGACAAAGATGGTGTTTGAAAGTGAGATTTAAAATTTCCGATGGTAATAATTATTAACCAAAAGGATAAAATACCAGGACTTATTGTTTACTAGTTCTTGGACCTAATTCAATGGCCTCTAAATTTTCAATTTTGCCTTGGTTTAATTCAAATCGCAATAAGGTTTTTACTTTATGAAATCCATGAAAACCTGCAGCTCCAGGGTTTAGGTGTAATAACTGAAACTTTTTGTCGTACATCACTTTTAAAATATGCGAATGACCACAAATAAAAACATCTGGCTTTTCAATACTTAACAACTCCGGTATTCCTCGGTAGTAGCGATGAGGATACCCACCAATATGGGTCATAACAACCTTAACGCCTTCTAGGGTAAATATTTGGTTTTCTGGAAACTCAGCCCGAACCTTAGGATCATCTATATTTCCATAAACGCCACGAAGGGGTTTGAATTTAGCCAACTCATCCGTAACCTCTGGATTTCCAATGTCACCTGCATGCCATATTTCATCCACATTTGTAAAGTATTTAAACACTTTTGGGTCGAGGTAACTGTGCGTATCCGAAAGCAATCCTATTTTTGTCATAGATTTGCGAAGGTGGTATTTTTAACCGAATCCACATAGAATTTAAGTGTATGAAAGTAGATGTTTTGGCCATTGGGGTCCATCCCGATGATGTAGAGTTAGGTTGTTCAGGTACGATTTTAAAAGCGGTATTGGATGGCAAAAAAGTAGCTGTTTTGGATTTAACTCGTGGAGAGTTAGGTACTCGGGGGACTCCTGAACTTCGCCAGATTGAAGCACAAAATGCGGCTAAAATTTTGGGACTAACGGATCGTACTATTTTAAATATTGGGGATGGTTTTTTTCAGCATACCAATGAGAATATGTTAGAAATTGCTAAATACATCCGTCATTACCAACCCGAAGTTGTTTTGGCGAATGCTATGGCCGACCGTCATCCGGATCACGGACGAGCAGGAAAGTTAATTTCGGAGGCTTGTTTTTATTCAGGGCTCCAGAAAATTGAAACGGAGTTAAATGGTGAAAATCAAAAAGCGCATCGACCAAAAGCGGTATATCATTACATTCAGGATCGTTATACTGATCCAGACTTGGTGGTAGATGTGACCGAGGTATGGGGCCAAAAGATTGAATCTATCCTCGCCTATTCTTCGCAATTTTTTGATCCCAATTCGAAAGAACCAGAAACCCCAATTTCGTCTAAAGCGTTTATGGATTTTATTGATGGGAGAGGTGCCCAATTTGGTCGATTAATCAATACCAAGTTTGGGGAAGGGTATACCATGGCTAGACCAGCCGGAGTGAATCAAATATTAGATGTAATTTAAATAAAGAATGTTAGCAGCCATACGCATTTCCAACTACGTTTTAATTGATCAACTCGAAGTTGATTTTAAAACAGGATTTACAGTAATTACCGGTGAAACGGGTGCGGGTAAATCCATTATTTTAGGTGCTCTTTCTCTAATTTTAGGAGGTCGAGCGAATCTTTCCAGTAAAGGAAATCCAGATAAGAAAATTATTGCCGAAGGGGAGTTTAATATTGAGAATTATAATTTAAAGAGTTTCTTTACCGATAACGATTTAGATTATTATCCAGAATCAACATCGTTACGTAGAGAAATTATTCCTTCGGGTAAATCTCGCGCGTTTATTAATGACACTCCTGTAACGAATGCCATACTTAAAAAATTAGGCGAAAAATTGGTAGATATCCATTCGCAACACGAAAATCAATTGTTATTAAAACCGGTTTACCAATTAGCGTTTTTGGATGCTTTTGGAAATGTAGGTACCGATGTATTGAAATTTGCGAACGATTTTGAGAAATGGAAAGCATTATCCAAAACGTTAACTTTCTTAAAAGAACAAGAACAAAGCGCTCGTCAGGAAGAAGATTATTTACGTTTTCAATTATCTGAAATAGAAGAGGCCGAATTAGGAAAAGTGAATTTTGAAGAAATTCAAAATGAACTTCAAATTTTGGAGAACTCAGATGCCATCCAATCCGGGTTGAAACAAGCAAATCAGCATATTTCGGAGGAGGAAGTAAATGCGATTTCTTTATTAAAAACGGCCGTAAGTGGATTGGAAGATGCGAAAGATTTAAGCAGTTCCTATGCGGAGCTCTCCGAACGTTTGAGTAGTGTTTTAATAGAATTGGATGATATCAATACCGAAGTAGAGTATCAAAGTGGATTGGTAGAATCAAATCCAGAAAAGGCAGATAGTTTACGTGCTTCTTTGGATAAGGTAAACCATCTGATGCATAAACATAACTTAACGGAGATAAAAGAACTAATTGAATTGGAATCCCAATTAGAAGGTTCATTATCTAAGTTAGATGGTTTTGCGGAGGAGATTATTTCCACTGAGAATAAACGGAATGACTTACACATGAAAATGCAAAAAATGGCCGTTTCTATTTCGAAAAAAAGAAAGACCTACGCACCAAAGTTGGAAAAACAAATTACGAGTGGATTGAAAAATTTGGGGATGCCCAATACGCAAATTCAAATCTTCTTTACCGAACGAAGTGAGTTTAATGCAACGGGGCTTGATGATATTCAGATTTTGTTTTCTGCCAATAAGGGTTTTGAAATGCAAGCCCTGGAGAAAGTAGCTTCGGGTGGAGAGCGTTCTCGATTAATGTTGGTTTTGAAAAAAATTCATGCATCGGTAGCGAGTACTCCCACCTTAATATTGGATGAAATTGATACGGGGATTTCGGGTGAGGTAGCCGCTAAAACAGCTCAAATGCTGGCCGAAATGTCGACCGACTCTCAAATCATTTCCATTACTCACCTGCCTCAAGTAGCAGGTAAAGCCAATCATCATCAAGAAGTTTCAAAATCGGTAAAAGGCGGAAAAACAACGACTTCTTTACGGACATTAACTCCCCAGGAAAGACGATTGGAAATTGCAAGAATGTTAAGTGGCGAGGACATTACAGAAGCTGCTTTGCAAAACGCGGAACAATTAATGCAGTAATTCCTATATTTTTTAAATTTCACGTACAATAATAGTAGATTCGTAACGTATTGATTGCGATTTTTATCCCACTATGAATAAGAAATTACTTTTACTTTATGTAGCCATTTTTAGTGTCATCTCGGTGAGTGCACAAGTAAATAGTAGCCAAACCTATAAGTTTTTGAATTTGCCAACTTCGGCACGATCTGCCGCTATGGGTGGTAGTTTTATATCTTCAGCTTCGTCCGATTTAAATTTAGTGGCGGATAATCCTTCTGTCCTAGATAGTACCATGGATAAATTAGCGACCATTTCTTACATCAATTATCTTTCAGATATTAATATGGGATATGTGGCTTATTCTAAATATTATCACGGTGTGGGAACCTTTAGTGCCGGATTGCAATTTATGGGATATGGTGATTTTATTCGTGCCGATGAAACAGGACAACAAAATGGAACCTTCAGTGCCGGTGATTATGCTTTAGATATTTCCTACGGTAGAGCTATTGATTCCTTGTTTTCCGTAGGTGCTTCCATGAAGTTGATTTATTCTTCTTACGATTATTTGAATTCCTTTGGTGTTGCTTTTGATTTGGGTGGGACCTATGTTAGTAAAAATAAATTGTTTACTGCAGGTGCGGTGATTAATAATATGGGAATGGAGTTGAAACCCTATTTCAAAGGTGACCGTCAAAAAATCCCCCTGAATATGCAAATTGCCGGTTCCATTAAGTTGGATAAAGCACCTTTACGTTTTACGTTTTTAGCGAATAACCTTCAACGTTGGGATTTGGTAGGTAATCAATCTGTGGATGGATTACCCACTATTAATTCTACGGGAAACAACATTTCTACAACTACCCAAAAAACTTTTACTGTGGATAACATTTTCCGTCATTTTGTTTTTGGAGCAGAGATTTTACCTTCCGAAAACTTTTTTATTCAAATTGCGTATAACTACTTGCGTAAAAAGGAATTAAGTGTCCCTGGGAGAACAAGCTTAAATGCGTTTTCTTTCGGTTTGGGGATGCGGATTAAGCGACTTAAATTTTCCTATGCTTTGGCATCTTATACTTCAGCGGGTACGAGTCACCACATTACGCTAAGTACCGATTTAAAATCCTTTAGAAGAAAGTCTTCGTCCAATTAATCAGATTACAATCGGAATTCTACTTTTGTACAAAATTTTTATATGTCTAAAATCAACATCGCCATTGACGGATTTTCGTCTTGCGGAAAAAGTACATTAGCGAAACAATTAGCGCAACATATTGGGTATGTGTATGTGGATTCGGGCGCTATGTATCGCGCGGTTACCTTGTTCGCTATGCGTAATGACTTCTTTACCAAGATGGATTTAAATGAAGCACAGTTAATTGCTTCGTTAGCGCAAGTAGAGGTGCGCTTGGCGTACGATTCCAAGACTCAAAGTCAAATTACTTTTTTGAACAATGAAAACGTGGAAGAAGAAATTCGAAAAATGCCCGTTTCCCAACGAGTAAGTCAGGTAGCTGTAGTAAAAGAAGTACGCGAACGTTTGGTATTTCTACAACAGCAAATGGCTTTGGATAGAGGAGTAGTTATGGATGGAAGAGACATTGGTACGGTGGTTATGCCAGATGCCGAACTTAAAATATTTATGACGGCTTCGCCAGAAGTTCGTGCGAAAAGACGTTTAGATGAATTGGAGGCAAAAGGAGATAAAGTATCTTTTGATGAAGTCATAGAAAACTTGAAACATAGAGACCATATCGATCAAACAAGAGCCGAGTCTCCCTTAACTCAAGCTGACGATGCGCGTGTCCTTGATAATTCGAAAATTACAAGAGAAGAGCAGTTGAAATTGGTTAAAAGTTGGATTTCTTTATTCCCTTCATAATACCTTCTGTTTATCAATTGAATATGGCTATTTTAAGAGCCTTTGTCATTATTTAGCAAGTAATTCACAATGTGCTACTAACAAATGCCATAGCGCTATATTTTTATTCAAATTAAATAATTACTTTTGCAGCCCCAATAATGGGTGAAGACTGCAATCGGTAGTAGTCTATTTTTAATTCTTACGGAACACCGAACCGTAATACAAAATTTTAGTCCTATGGCTGAAGAAAAAAAAGAAGTAACTCCAGAAGTTACGGAAAACAACACGGCTGCTGAGGCACCGGTTGAAGCAACGAAAGTTGAGATAGAAGCGGTTGTTGAAACTATCGCTGAAGAAACAAAAGAAGAAACTCCAAAAGTAGTTGTACCTAGTGGGCCAGTTGATTATTCAAAAGTAGAGCCTTTGGCTGATTTTGATTGGTCAGGAATTAGTAAAACAGATTTAGTTTACACAGACGAAGAGTTTGCTAAATTGGAAGAAGAGTATGTATCTACTTTAACTTCAATTGCGGATCACGAAGTTGTGGACGGTAGAATTGTTGCTTTAACTGCTAAAGAAGCAGTGGTTGATATCAACTACAAATCGGAAGGAATTATCTCTGTAAACGAATTACGTTACAATGCTGATGTAAAGGTAGAGGATATAATTAAAGTTTACGTTGAGAACTTAGAAGACAAAAACGGTCAGTTAATTATTTCTCACAAAAAAGCACGTATGTTAAGTGCTTGGGATGATGTAAACTTAGCGTTAGAAACTGGAAAAGTGATTCAAGGTTTTGTTAAATGTAGAACTAAAGGTGGTTTAATTGTTGATGTATTCGGAATTGAAGCATTCTTACCAGGTTCTCAAATTGATGTGAAGCCAATTAGAGATTACGATATCTATGTAGGTAAAAACATGGAATTCAAAGTGGTGAAAATCAACAATGAATTCAAAAACGTAGTGGTATCTCATAAAGCACTTATTGAAGCTGAATTAGAGCAACAAAAAGTGGAGATCATGTCTAAATTAGAAAAAGGACAAGTTCTTGAAGGTGTGGTTAAAAATATCACTTCTTATGGTGTATTTATCGATCTTGGTGGAGTTGACGGATTAATTCACATTACCGACCTTTCTTGGGGGCGCGTGAATCATCCAGAAGATTTCGTTGAATTAGATCAAAAAATGAATGTGGTAATTCTAGACTTTGACGATAACAAAAAACGTATCGCTTTAGGTTTAAAACAACTACAAAAACATCCTTGGGAATCTCTTGATGAAAACATCAAAGTAGGTGACAAAGTAAAAGGTAAAGTTGTTGTTATGGCTGATTACGGTGCGTTTGTTGAAATCGCTCCAGGTGTGGAAGGATTGATTCACGTATCAGAAATGTCATGGTCACAACACTTACGTACCGCTCAAGATTTCTTCAAAGTTGGAGATGAGGTTGAAGCAGTAGTAATGACCTTAGAAAGAGATGAACGTAAAATGTCATTATCTACACGTAGCTTAAGTACCGATCCTTGGGAAGGTATTGAAGCGAAGTATCCAGTAGATAGTACTCACGCTGGGAAAGTAACTAACATTTCTAACTTTGGAGTGTTTGTTGAACTAGAAGAGGGAATTGACGGATTAATTCACATCTCTGATTTATCTTGGAATAAGAAAGTAAACCACCCATCAGAATTCACTAAAGTAGGTGAAGAAATGAAAGCGGTTGTACTTGAAATAGACAAAGACAACAGAAGATTATCTTTAGGACACAAACAATTGGAAGAGAATCCATGGGATGTGTTTGAGTCAGTATTCGAATTAGGATCTACTCATAAAGGTACCGTAACTTCTGTAGGTGAAAAAGGATCAGTAGTCGCTTTACCTTACGGTATTGAAGGTTTCTCTCCAACACGTCATTCTAAGAAACAAGACGGTTCTAAATTATTGATTGATGATAACATGGATTTTGTTGTATTAGAATTCAACAAAGATTCAAGAAAAATCATCGTTTCTCATACTAGAACTTTCGAAGAAGATGCTAGAGAGAAAGCAGACATGGATAAAAAAGCAAAAGTAGCAAACAGAGCTACAGCTAGCCGTGCGGTTGATTCTTTAAACAAAAAATCAGAAAAATCTACATTAGGAGATCTTGATTCGCTTGCAGCGTTGAAAGCTTCAATGGAGAAAGACGAAAAATAAACCTCGTCTTAACTATATTAAAAAGGCCTCTTTCATTCATTTGAAAGAGGCTTTTTTTGTACCCTAAATTGGGATATTAACTCGTTGGTTTATTTCGGTTTACCCAGGAATGCAAAAGACCATTCTTCTCTTTTTGCAAGAAGTATAATTGAATCTACCTATCGTTTAAGGCAACTTGAATTTGTCGAAGGAATTAAAAGAGGATGTATTTCATAAGCTATGGGATACTTTAACCAAAGCTTTTTTTTATTAGTCACAATAAAGGACAGAACTTAGCGTTTCTTTCCATTCAAAATATTTTATTTTAGTAGCTAAACGAATTAACTATATTTGAAACTAAATATCCTAAAACTATAATTATGAATGTATTAAAATGGCTTTCCCTTACGGTGTGTATTACGTTAATTGCAAGTTGTAGCCCTTCCTCAAATCAATCAGATTCTCCACAAAAATTTAAATATACCTACGAGCATGTAGCGGGTGATCCGTTAAATACCTATGTCTATACCCTTGAAAATGGAATGAAGGTATACATGTCGATCAATAAAGCAGAGCCACGAATTCAAACCAATATTGCGGTAAACACGGGAAGTAAACAAGATCCTAGTGATGCTACGGGTTTAGCTCATTACCTAGAACACATGTTGTTTAAAGGTTCCTCTAAAATAGCTTCATTAGATTGGGAGAAAGAAAAAGTACTTTTAAAGCAAATTTCCGATTTATATGAGCAACATAAAATAGAAACGGATGCTGATAAACGGAAAGCGCTATATCATCAAATTGATAGTATATCTGGGGAGGCAGCCAAGTATGTTGTAGCCAATGAGTACGACAAAATGATAAGCTCCTTAGGCGCTAAAGGGACCAATGCATATACAAGTGTAGAACGTACGGTGTATATCAATGATATTCCGAGTAACGAAATCGAAAAATGGTTAACCATAGAATCAGAACGTTTTAGCGAATTGGTATTACGTTTATTTCATACGGAATTGGAAGCCGTTTACGAAGAGTATAACCGTTCTCGGGATAATGATTATTGGTTATCCTACGAAGAAATGGCGAAACAATTATTTCAAAAGCATGCGTATGGAACGCAGACAACCATTGGTACAAGTGAGCATTTAAAAAGCCCTAGTATGGAAAAAATTCACGCTTATTTTAATGAACGTTATGTAGCCAACAATATGGCCATCATTTTAGCCGGTGATATTGATCTGGATAAAACAGTTGCGTTAATTGAAAAGTACTTTGGAGATTTCCGTACAGGCGAAGTACCGGCTTTTACTTTTGAAGTAGAAGAGGAAATTTTGGAGCCTCGAGTATCGGAGGTGTTTGGCCCAAATTCGGAATGGGTTGATTTAGGATTTCGATTACCTGGAGTGAACCATAAGGATATGTTGGTAGGGGAAGTATTTTCTGATTTGCTTTACAATCGTCAAGCGGGTTTAATAGATTTAAACTTAGTAAAGCAGCAGAAAGTATTGGATGCAAGTGCATATGTAGATATGAATTTGGATTATTCTTCCTTGAGTCTTTCGGGAGAACCTCGAGAAAATCAAACATTAGAGGAAGTGAAGGATCTACTTCTAGGTCAAATAGAATTGGTGAAACAAGGTAAGTTTGATGATTGGATGTTACCGGCTATCATAAAAAATAAAAAGCTCGAGTTGCTTCAGTATGGAGAGTATAACTGGATGCGTACTTCTGTATTAACCGATGCCTTTATTTATAATCAAGATATGGCCACCGTGGTGGGGCATATTGATGCCTTGGATCATATTACCAAAGAACAAGTGGTGGCATTTGCCAATATGTATTTCAAGAATAACTACGTGGTAGTGAACAAGCGTACCGGTAAAAGTCCAGCGGAAAAGGTGGAAAAACCCAGTATAACCGAAGTACCCTTAAATAGAGATACTGCCAGTGCATTTGCCCAAGCTTTTGATAAAATGCCTAGTACGAGGTTAGCACCTGTATTCAATGATTATAAGGCAACTATTAATACTGGAATAGTGAAGAATAATGTGCCACTGTATTACGTTGAAAACACGGAAAACGGACTGTTCCAATTAAGGTATATAGTGGATATGGGTTCTCTAAGTGATAAAGAAATGGCGCTGGCTGTTAATTATTTGGAATTTTTAGGAACCGAGGATATGAGCGCAAGTGAGCTACAAATTGAGTTATTCAAACTCGGTTTGAGTTACAATGTATATGCCGCCTCAGAACGGGTATATGTGTCCTTATCGGGATTAGATGAGTCTTTTGAAGAAGGGGTGAAATTGTTTGAAGAAATCCTAGCTCATGCGAAAGCGGATCAAGGAAAATATGACAATTTTGTAGCCGATAACCTTAAAAAACGGAAAGATGCAAAGTTGGATAAGTATCGAATTTTGTACAACGGAATGTTGAATTTTGGAATGTATGGAGTGGAATCGCCTGTTAAAAATATAATTTCAGAAGATGATTTAAAAGCGATTGATGTCAACGGCTTAACGCAAAAAATAAAAGACCTAATTGCATATGAGCATTTGGTATATTACTACGGTAGCCTAGATCAACAAGAAGTGGAACGGGTATTAAATACATTTCATAATAGTCCAGAAAAACTAGAGAAGTTATTACCTAAGCGAAATTATGAAGAGTTGGAAATGACCGAAAACAAAGTGTTTTTTGTGCATTATGATATGGTTCAGGCTGAAATGATGATGGTTTCTAAGGGTGGAGCTTATAATCAGGATGATTTGGCTACATCAAGAGTTTTTAACGAGTATTTTGGAGGCGGTTTGTCCAGTATTATTTTCCAGGAAATTAGAGAATCGAAAGCATTGGCCTATTCTGCATATGCGTACTATACGACCCCAGGTGATTTGGATAAAGCACATTATGTACGTGCATATGTTGGGACTCAAGTAGATAAATTGGCCGATGCCAAAAAGGCAATGATTGAGTTGATGAATAATATGCCCGAAGCCTATGACCAATTTAGTGATGCCAAGTTAGCTGCATTAAAGAAAATTGAAACTTCTCGTACGAAACCTCAAAGCGTGTTTTGGCAGTTCTTAAGCGCCCAGAAAATGGGACGTGACTACGATGTCAATAAAGAGGTATATCAGAACATGAAGGGATTGGAAATGGCACAATTGAGCCAATTCTTTGATAGTAATATTAAGGGAAAAAAATATTCGTATTTAGTGATCGGAAATCGTGATTTAATAGATATGGATGCCCTTAAAGAAATGGGTGAATTTCAGGAATTAACACTGGAAGAACTATTTGGATATTAGAAAATAGGTGTAATGTGTAAACGTAAAAGGGGCTAGGATAGCCCCTTTTTTTGTGATCAGTTTTTAGTTTTTTGATAAGTGATCTATGGGTATGTTTTGAAAGCTGAATTTTGTGATTTTTGGAACGTGAAATTAGTACCGACAGAGTGTCTCTCTGCTCCCTGTTTTAACAAGAGTAGCCTGTTGAACCGAGTTAATTGGGGGGGATTCCATGGAATAATCAGGCACAAAAAAGCCTCTGCGTTAGCAGAGGCTTTTTTGTAAGTATTGTTTGTGTTATTTGATAGAAAGACTATCTATTTCCACCTCCAGAATTGGACCGGTTACCGTATTTGTTTCGGTTACCAGAACTAGAACTTTTAGGACGATTTCCACTAGGTCTTCCGCCTCTTTGTCCTTGTTGTTTTGCTTTTGGCTTAGTAGGTCCAGAATTAACTTGAGGTTCAAATCCTTCAATTGTAGCTGAATCTAATGTTTCTTCAATAAGGTTCTGAATATTACGTAAGTAGTCTTTTTCTTCATGTTCTACCAACGAAATAGCTTCTCCTTTTGCTCCTGCACGACCTGTTCTACCAATACGGTGAACATAATCTTCAGGGATATTAGGTAATTCAAAATTTACCACGTGTGGTAACAATGGAATATCTAGTCCTCTGGCAGCAATATCCGTAGCTACTAAAACTTTTATATCGCCAGCCTTAAATTCCTTAAGCGCTTTAATTCGATTATTCTGAGTTTTGTTACCGTGAATAGCCGAAGCAGAAATATCGGCAGCAATAAGCAATTTCGTTAATTTATTGGCCCCATGCTTGGTACGAGTGAAAACCAAAATTTGTTTCCAATCGCCTTCCTGTATTAGTTTAATTAAAACCTTTGGTTTGGCGTTTTTATCTACGTAATAAACTTTTTGATTAATTTTTTCTACCGTGGTATTTTCCGGAGTAGCTTCTATTAAAATCGGTTTGTTTAGTGTGTTTTGTGCTAACCTTTTAATTTCTTTAGAGAAAGTAGCCGAGAACAATAAACTTTGACGCTTCTTAGGAAGCATAGCCATGATTTTGTCAATATCACGTTTAAAACCCATATCTAACATACGGTCGGCTTCATCTAATACCAATATCTCGATATTTCGTAAAGACAAAATTCCTTGCGATTCTAAATCCAAAAGTCTTCCAGGAGTAGCCACTAACAAATCCACACCTTGGCGTAAGGTAGCCTCTTGGGGACGTTGTTTAACCCCGCCAAAAATTACAGCCGTTCTAAAATCAACGTATTTGGAGTATTCCCGTGCATTTTCGTATATCTGAGCGGCAAGTTCACGTGTAGGTGTCAATACCAAAGCTCTAATTTTTCTATTTCTTCCTCTTGATTCCGCCCAGGTGAGCATTTCAATGATAGGAAGTACAAAGCCAGCCGTTTTTCCAGTACCGGTTTGTGCAGATGCCAAAACATCTTTTTCTTCTAATACTACAGGAATAGCTTTTTCTTGAATAGGAGAAGGTTCTGTATATCCTTTTTCGGCAATAGCTTTTAAAATGGGTTTAGATAACCCAAGAGATTCAAACGTCATAAAATTTTGTTGAAATAAAAATGAGTTTCCTCATTAAGAGCCGCAAAGGTAGGCCGAATATGGTTTAGTTTCACCATTTATCCCTTATTAAGGGCAATTTAGAACAACTTTGGTTAATTGATATGAAAATTGTCTCCCAGCACTTAAGTTTGTTACCCTACTCAAAAAAAGGTTAAACCATATTGGGAGAGGAAAGTCTGAATTAGAGATCGGAGTAATTCTTACCAAAACAAACATACAGTACAATGAAATATCTTATAAGTTTATTTTTAATCACGGCTCTATTTTCGTCATGTACTAAATCAGCTGGAGTAGGCGGGAAATCCACCGTAAAGGGGATGGTCACTGCCATTTATGTGAATAAAGATAGTTTTGATACCGTAGAGATTTCGGGGCTTCCGGATACCCGAGTTTATATTGTGTATGGCGATGGAAGTACGCAGGATGATGATACGCGAACAAGTCCAGATGGGAGTTTCAAATTTGAATATTTAAACCCAGGTGACTATAAACTCTATACCTATTCAGAAAGTTTGATAATGGCTTCGGAAGTAACGGAGGTTTCTGTTCAAATTACGGTGGATAAAAAACAAGAGGATGTGATTGTACCTACCTTAACGATTGTGAAATACGTTAAATGATCAAAGAGGTTAAACATATTATTTCATCTCTAACAAATATGACCTTGAAGGATTTAAATGCGAATTCATTTGATTCAAGAATTGATACCAAGTTCCTATTCCATCAAGATCTTTTAGTCGCTTTTTTGACTAATTTACTGGATGACTTGATGGTGCTAGAGGTAGAGAAAAACCGTTTTTTTCATTACGATACATTGTATTGTGATTTAAAGGATTATGATTTCTATAGAAACCATCATTCGGGGTTAGGAAATAGAAGTAAAGTTCGTGTACGGAAATATGGCGAATTAGGTCCGTTTTTTTTCGAGATAAAAAATAAATCGAATAAGGGAATAATTTCCAAATTAAGAGTCCCTGTGGATAAATTTGAGGAGTATAAAACGGAAAATACTATAGCCGCTTTAAGGCAAAATATGAAATTAGATTTTGAAGTTTTAACGCAAAATACAATGGTTTCCTATAATCGAATCACCTGCGCTAATAAATCGTTGACCGAAAAATTAACCATCGATTTTGATATGGTAGCTACCTCGGAAAAGGATCGTTTTGAATATACCAATTTGATCGTAGTGGAAGTGAAACAATTGAAATTTTCGAATAGGAGTCCGTTTATTACAGCTTTGAAAGAATTGAAAGTATATCCTTCTAGTTTTTCCAAGTATTGCACATCCGTAGCCTTTTTAAATCCGGATATTAAAAAAAATAGATTTCTCCCTATAATTAATAAAGTAAATAGAATAACCATTGCATAGTATGATAACAATTTTTTCCCAAATAGAAGCGGCCTCTTTTTTTGATGCCAGTTTAACACCCCTCCAGTTATTAGAGTTTGGGTTTCGGTTTGTCTTAAATTTGGTGGTATCTTATTTCATCATTCTTAAAATTTACCAACCTACACGTAAAGATCAGGAGTATGTATTTACGTATTTGATTTTTGGTCCCATCGTGTTTTTTATGGTTAACCTTTTTTCGCAATCTACTTTAGGTGTTGGTTTTGCTTTTGGTTTATTTGCCGTTTTTTCCATATTAAGATATCGAACCACTACTATTCCGGTGAAGGAAATGACGTATATGTTTACCATTATTTCTTTATCGGTATTGAATGCAATTTCTAGTCCGATGATTACCTTAACCGTTTTAATAGGTACTAATTTGGTGATTTTATCGGTGGTTTATTTTACAGAAAAATCCTTTTATAAAAAAGGAATTGAAACCCAAATTATCCAATATGAAAAAATTGAAAATATTCATCCAGATAGAACCCATTTATTAGTAGCTGATTTGGAGGAACGTACCGGTAATACCATCGAGAGATTTGATGTTCTAGAATCGGATTACCTAAAGGATGCTGTTAAACTAAGAGTGTATTACCGTTCACGTTCGAAATGAAAAGTGTAAAATATATAGGGGTTTGTTTGGCTCTTTTTTTTGCCAATTCCACTTGGGCTCAAAATCAAGACTTTGGTTTTTGGACCGCATTTAAGGTGTCCCAGAAACTAAATAAAAAGTGGTCTGCTTTTGGGGAGCTTCAAAGTAGGTTTAAAAATAATGGCTCCGATTTGGATAATGCATTTGTTCAAGGTGGGGTGAGTTATAAAATTGCCAAATGGTACGAGCTTGGAGCGGTGTATCGGTACAGCAATAATGGGGAGATGGATGCCCATCGTTTTGATGTAAACAATACATTTAAGTACAAGATTGACCAAAAAAATGCCCTTAGCTTTCGATTGAAGTTTACCAAGTCATATGTGACCCACAAAATAAAAGGGGAACGATTTAGAGTTCGATTGAAGTACCAATTTAAAGTGAATAAAAAATTTATTCCGTATGTAAAGGCGCAATATTTCTACACAAGAGTGTATGATTTTTCGAAATGGAATTTGCAACGATACTCGATTGGGAGTGAAGTTAGAATAGCGAAGAAGAATTTTATAGATGTTTTCTTTACCTATCAATTTGAATATAACGTGTTTAATCCACTTACAGAGTATATTTTTGGACTGAAGTATAAACTGAAATACAAATAGATGAAACAAAATTTACTATTTCTAATGGGTTTGCTTGTTAATCTAAATGTCCTTTTCGCACAAGATTTAGTCATTAACGAGGTGATGCCGAGTAATGGAATGACGAGTATTGATTTTTTTAAAGATGCTCCTGATTGGATTGAAGTTTATAATAATACCAATAGTCCGATTCAATTATCCGATTATTATTTATCGGATAATCAGTCTTTAAAGTTAAAATGGCAATTCCCTACCAAAAATCTACAACCTAATAATTTTATTTTAATTTATTGTAGTGGACGGGATACTACGATTTCCTTTGAGTACCACTCCAATTTCAAGTTATCTAATAGCTTAGACACTTTGGGTATTTATTTTAAAAATGGCTCCACCGTTCATGAGTTTGTTTACGAATCTATGCCCATCGATATTTCTTTCGGACTGCAACCAGATGGGAGTAATACCCGTGTTTTCTTTAGTGCTCCGACCCCAAAGGCAACAAATAATAATTCAATGGGCTATACTTGTGTTTTAAGTCCTCCCACGGTTTCTGCCCAATCGGGTTTTTATGCGAGTCCGCTTGCGTTAAGTATTTCTCATCCCGTTTCAGGGGTGCAATTAAATTATACGGAGAATGGAGAAGAACCCAATAATTCGGATCCTACCTATACTGGAAATTTGGATTTGAGTACCAGTTACCAAGCCAACCGATTGAGTCTAATACCAACTAACCCAGGATTAAATGCTCCACAAGCGGCATATTCCGTGAGTCGTATGAATAATAGAGGGTATTTGCCTCCGGCTGTGGATGTTCAGAATATTAATGTATTTATGATTCGAGCGTTTAAATCGGGCTGTATTCCTAGCGAATCGGTGGTGAAAACATATGTGTTAGATGATGGTAATATTCAATTTCCGAATATGCCAATTTTGGCCCTTCAAACCGATAGTTTCGGTTTTTTTTCAAATGATACGGGCATTTATGTATTTGGGAATAGCAATGTAGGTAACTATACCAAGGGCGGTTATAAATGGGAAAGGGAAGGTACTTTGGTCTACTTTGATGAAAATCAGAATAAGTTGATTGACCAAAAACTGGGCGTGGAATTACATGGGAATGGCTCTCGACAATCTACCCATAAAAATCTGAGAGTCACTCCGAAATCACGCTTAGGAAAGAGCCGTATAGAAGCTCCGTTATTTGAGGAAGTAAATTATGAGAGGTTTGATCACCTTATTTTAAGGTCGCCCGGACACCGTCCTGATTGTATGCCTCGAGATGAATTGGCAACCACTATTGTGGCCCATTTGGGTTTTGATGTTCCCTACTATTCTACCTCCGCCATGTATTTGAACGGTGAGTTTTGGGGAATCAATGTTTTGAAAGAACGGTTTGATGATGAATACATAGCCATCAAATACGATATGAAGGATAAGGAGATCGTTATTCTGGAAGAAGAAGGAATCCTGCAATATGGTGAATCAACGGATACGGCTCATTATAATAATATGATGGATTTTGTGACCCAAAATAGTTTAGATAATCCAGCCAATATGGATTACCTAAATACTCAAATGGATGTAGAAAATTATTTGGACTATATGATCTCAGAGATATTTATTGGGAATGGGGATTGGCCGACTAATAATTTACGGTTTTGGCGTAAACGAGTGTCATATGATGATTATGCTAGTCCAGGACATGACGGCCGTTGGCGTTGGATGTTTTTTGATATCGATGGGGGGTTTGGAGGTACTTGTAGTGATGTGTATTTTACTATGAATAATTTGAACCGCGCTTTAAGGGATACCGGTGGATATGTTCCTTTCACCCGTTTATTTCGAGATTTAATCAGTTATCAATCATTTAGGGACATGTATATTAATCGTACATGTGATCGCTTAAATACAAATTTTTTAAATTCGGTAACTCGATCTAAATTAGATGTTATTGTGAATGACCTTGATCCTATTATGATGGACCATGTGAACCGATTTGGATACCCGTCCACCAGTGTTACCCTAGCTGATAGAATGGTGGAAATCCCAAGTTTGGATAAATGGAATTATTTGGTGTCAGGACTAGAGAAGTTTATGTCCAGAAGGAGCTTTTATATTAGACGTCAAATGAAAGAACAATGGACGTTGGCCGATACATTTGCTATAACGGTAAATGTAAATGATGTTAACATGGGGTTTGTGCAATTAAACTCCCTAAAACTAACCTCCCAATTGGAAGGTGTTTCTGCTCCTGTTTATCCCTGGACCGGTAAGTATTTTGAAGGGATTAATATTCCTTTAATTGCACATCCATATCCGGGTTATCGCTTTAAAGACTGGATGGGGCTTTCTATCACTAAGGCAGATACATCGGTTAATATTTCATCAGATACTATTTTTACTGCGGTCTTTGAAATCGATCCGGATTATTCGATTCCTATGCCCATCGTTATTAACGAATTACAGGCCTCCAATTCTTCAACGGTATTTGATGAGTATTTTGAGTTTGACGATTGGATAGAATTATATAATCCTAACACTACGGATATTGATATTACCGGTTATTATTTAACGGATAATAGAAATAAATTAAAAAAATATTGGGTGGGTCCTAATAAAACAATCATCCCAGCAAAAGAATGGATGGTTTTTTGGGCCGATGATCAATCTGGGCAAGGGCAAAACCATACCAACTTTAAATTAAGTAAGAGTGGCGAATTTATTGCACTGGTTGCTCCGGATGGAATAACCGTAGTAGATTCCATTTCCTTTGGACCTCAACTAACAGATTACTCTTATGGTCGTCAGGGAGATGGAATGGCGAATTGGGTGGAATTCGAAATCCCTACACCGTTTTATAGCAATCTATCCAGCGATGTGGAGGAATTTGTAAGTCATGAAGCATTAAAAGTGTATCCTAACCCCTCAAATGGGGATTACGTCTATTTTAATCAACATATAAGCGGAGATTTATATTCTATTTCTGGCGTATTGGTACAATCCTTTCAACGGACTTCTAGCTTAGCTATTTCTAATTTAAAAATTGGAATTTATATTATTAGGAATTCAAATAATGGGGAATCCGTAAAGTTGGTTATCCAGTAATTACAAAATTTGACCCAACCCAAAAGTAAGAGCGTAAAGTAGTGTAGACAGCGCTTGCACTTTTAATAATGGGTCTAATTCTCTGGGAGTGTTCGTATTCAGTGTTTTAAAAATCACCATACATAATGGAGCCATACTTACCCAGTACAATTGCTGAATCATTCCATTTGCAGTGTTCAAGGTAAATGTCAGGGAGAAAACGATCACCAATAGAAGTAAGAAAGCTTGGTATTTCTTTGCGTTTTCAAAACCCAGTCTAACGGCTAAGGTAATTTTATTAGATTCTTTGTCATTTTTGATATCTCTAGTATTGTTCAAATTGAGTACTCCTGCGCTTAATAGTCCAATACAACTAGCGGGTAAAAATAGCGTTAAATCAATGGTTTGAACTTGTAAAAAGTAGACCCCGATTACAGAAATCCATCCAAAAAATAAAAAAACGAATAGGTCACCTAGGCCTTGATATCCATAAGCCGATTTTCCAACTGTATATTTAACGGCTGCCCAAATAGCTGAAATTCCGAGTAAAAAGAAAATCAAAGCATAAAGTAATTTCTCCGTTCCAAAACTTAACCACAACAAAACAATTCCCGAAATTAAAGATAGGAATCCGAAAATGTAAAGAGCTGTTTTCATTTGAGACGGGTTAATAGCGCCACTTTGTAAGGCTCTTTCTGGACCCACACGGTTGTCGTTATCTGTCCCTTTGGAAAAATCACCGTAATCGTTAGCGAGGTTGGATAGAACTTGGAGCAAGGTAGCTGTTAAAATGGCCATCCATGTAATGTTCCAATGATGTTCGCCTACAGATGCAGAAAGAAATGATCCTAATAGGATGCCGGCTAATGCCAATGGTAAGGTACGAAGTCTAAAAGCTCCCATCCATGCCTTAAATTTACTCATGACGCAAAAATAAACTTATAGGCAATTGCGTTTCAATAGTTACAATAATTTGTTAGACTTGTATCAAATAATTATTAATGAAAAATGTACACCTAGTTTTCTGTTCTATTTTGTTCTTGTTGTTTAGTGGTAAAGTTTTGTCTCAAATTCTTCCCAATGGCGTGTCTGTTAAAAATGGGCCCGAAATTCAAGGGCAAGATATTCATGAAATATCTCAGTTACTGAAATATACCAAATCCGGGTACATCACCTGTACCAGAACGGGTTTTGTGATTCAATTTGTCCATGTGTCCAATAAATTGGAGGTATTGAAGTCCGTGAATATGGATGTTAGAGATTTTAATAAAGAGGCGCATTTAATTAATGTGGTTTTGGTAAATTCTGATATTTTGGTGTTCACTAAGGTATCGGATAAAGAAAATTTCGAGAGCCAAATTTATTTTCAAAAATTGAATGAGTCGGATTACTCTTTAAGTCAAGCCAAAAGTTTAATTTCTAAAACCACTACCGAAGACGAAGGTTTTGTGTCGTGTTCGATTTCCGCTTCAGACGATACCAAGAAAGTAGTTATTACCATGAAAGTGGATGTGGAAGTAGATGCGAATGAAAAAAAAGTGGAACTTTTGGATGTGTACTTACTGAATGAAGATTTGGAAATTACATGGCAAAAAGATAGTATAATGATGTCGACCGATGAGCTAAATGTATCCACAGGAAAGGTAGTGGTAACGAATTCCGGATTGATATGTCTAAATGCTACTTCATCTGGATTTGATTCAGATGACAGCGAAGTAACCATAGAAATAAATGGGTTAGAGGGCTTATTAAACTTACTGAATAACTTCCAAAGGCATGTGGTTCTAATTCAAAAAGATATGGAACCGATGTTATATCAATTTAAGTTGGATGAATATGATATCAGTGCCCTGAAATTTGTATTGGATGCAAATGATAATGTGAGAGTAGTAGGGGTCTATAAAGCAATTAAGGGAGAAGAGCGTGGGTTTTATTATGCCTTAATAAACGCGAGTACGGGGGAGTTTGAGTTTGAAAACCTTTCCGTTTTTGGGGATATGAAAGGGGTAATAACTTCCAATAGCCATTATGAAGACCCCCAAGTGGCGGAAGCGCTTCGGCTGACCCGTAATATACGTCCGCGTTTTACTATTGATTATTTATTGCCTGATAATGACGGGTTAACTTTGGTAGGAGAATCTTATTTTTCAAATTATGGATATGGCACATATTATCGTTATGGAATTGCTGTCGTTAGATTTAATAAACAAGGTGAAATTGAATGGCAACAAGGGGTACCAAAAATCCAATATGGCGAGTCAAAGAATGATTCCTATGCGGGATATGGAATGATAAAATCAGGAAAGAAACTGTCTTTTGTATTTAATTTTTTGCCATTGGATAAATCTAATGGAATGGTGGAAGGGAAGTCATGGTCCACCAAAAAAGCATCCGCCATTTATTTGGCCCAAGTAGATAGGGATGGAGAGCTGCGCATCGACTTTGTGGTTCCAGGTGGTAAGAAGCCCTTTTGGAAACCAAAGAATATGGTTCTTCCCAACAATAAGGAAGGGGTGATTTTAGGAGTAGGAAAAAATAAAATTGAATTTTTGAAAATTGAAATTCAAGAAGACTAAATTACTCTAACCTAGATACGGAGTTGACTCCTTTTAAAGCTCGAATTTTTTCTTTTACAGATTTTAAATGACCGGTGTCATTAACAAATACAGTGATATTCCCTTCGAATATTCCGTTTTCTGTAGTGAAATTTATCGATCGTATATTTACCAGCATATCATTACTAATAATTTTGGTAATATCGTTGACCATGCCTTTACGATCAAAGCCTTTGATTAACATTCCAGATAAAAAGGATAAAGTCTCATTCGAATCCCATTTCGCTTTAACTGCCCTGTATCCATAATTTGAAAGTAGTTTCACCGTGTTGTCACAACTAACCCGATGAATTTCCATATGCCCTTTATTGGTGACAAATCCAACAACATCATCTCCAGGAATAGGGTGACAACATTTGGATAAAATGTAATTGACTGCCGAATCTTTACCTAAAACAAAATCCGACTTTTTACCCTTTGTAGTTGCCATAATTTGGTCGAGGGTCGTTTCCTTTTTACGTCTTGGTTTTGAAGTAATAATACCGTCTTCTACCTTTAGTCGACTTAAACGATTTAGATGTATATCCTCAATTCCAATTTTGTAAAACATATCATCTGTATGATTCACACCATAAAAGGTAGAAAGAATTTGAAAATTTTTGCTGGTACGTTTAATACTATACTTCTTCATGGCTCTACCAATAGTGGTTTTTCCTTGGGCAACAATTTTTTTTCTTTCTATTTTTAGGTAATTCTTAATGGATGTCTTGGCCTTGGAGGTTGTGGCAAATTCCAACCATTCCGCCTTAGGACGTTGTGCCTTGGACGTGATGATTTCAACTTGATTTCCACTCGAAAGGGTATGTCCAGGAGAAACCATTTTTTGACTCACTTTAGCACCAATACACAAGTCTCCAATTTCGGAATGGATTTCATAAGCAAAATCCAATACCGTTGAATTATGGGGCATGGATCTAATTTGACCCTTAGGAGTAAAAACAAAAATTTCTTTGGCGAAAAGGTTTAATTTGAAATCATCCACAAATTCTACGGGGTTGGATGACGATGTTTCCAGTACCTCTCGTATACGTGACATCCATGAATCCAAGGCATCTGATCTTTTGTCTTTATATTTCCAATGGGCCGCTAAACCACGTTCGGCTACCGCATCCATGCGCTCGGTTCTGATTTGAACCTCGACCCATCTTCCCCCAGGACTCATCACTGTGGTATGTAGTGACTCATAACCATTGGCTCTAGGAGTAGAAATCCAATCTCGTAAACGATCTGGATTCGGTTTGTAAAAGTCGGTAGCAGTGGAATATACTTTCCAACACTCTGCTTTTTCAACGTCTTCTTTGACATTGAGAATTATACGGATGGCAAATATGTCATATACTTCTTCAAATTCAACCTTTTGATTTTTCATTTTGGTGTAAATGGAAAAAACCGACTTTGGTCTACCTTGAATTCTATATTTGATTCCTTGTCTATCTAATTCTTGTCGTATTGGGAGTGTAAACTGATTAATAAATCGGGTTCGAACTGCCGATGTTTTTTTTAGTTTAGAAGTAATTTCACCGTAAACTTGAGGGGCTTTATATTTTAAAGCCAGATCTTCTAGCTCTGATTTTAATGCGTGTAGTCCTAATCGGTGCGCTAAGGGTGCGTATATATATAGCGTTTCGGAAGCAATTTTTAGTTGCTTGTCCTTTCGCATAGATTCCAGGGTACGCATGTTATGTAACCTATCGGCAAGTTTTACAAGCACCACCCTAATATCATCTGCTAGGGTAAGAATGATTTTCCGGAAGTTTACGGCTTGAATCGAGTTTTCTCTTTCAAAAACTTCTTCAATTTTTGTTAACCCATCAATAATTCGGGCTTCAGTTGGACCAAAGTAATCCTCAATATCATCAATGGTTAAACTGGTATCCTCCACCACATCGTGGAGTAGGGCACAAACAATACTGGTTGTGCCCAGTCCAACTTCTTCCGCAATAATTTGAGCAACTTCAAGTGGGTGGAAAATATAGGCTTCACCCGATTTTCTTCGAACCCCTTTATGCGATTCATTGGCAATATCAAATGCTTTTCGAATTTTACGCACGTCTTCTTCCGTCTGAGAGTAACGAGCGCTTTTTAATAGTTTTCGATATGCCTTGATTATTTCTTTGTCTTCCTGATCTTCAGGAGAAATATCTTTTTTTGCCATGAATGTAAATCCTCTTTTTTTAAATTGAATCTGCAGGTAATACTTTACCAATTACTTCTCCAAAACCAATACGAACGTCCCCATTGCTACAGTGACCTCTCATGATTACCGTATCGTAATCTTGGATAAATTTTCTTTCTGTTCCGTCTTTCATTGCCACTGGTTTGGTTCCTTTCCATGAAATTTCCAACATAGAACCATAGGAATCAGGTGTAGGACCAGAAATGGTTCCAGATCCCATTAAATCTCCCGCTCTTACGTTACATCCGTTTACGGTATGATGTGCCAGTTGCTGACTCATATTCCAATACATATGTTTGAAATTTGATTTACTAACCCGTGTTTCTTCTCCATTTTCGGGTTGAATAAAAACGTCTAATTCAATGTCATAGTTCTTTTTCCCCGTGTATTTCAAGTAATCTAAAACTTCTGGGTTTTGAACTGGGCCTTCCATCGCAAAAGGTTGAAGGGCATCCAAAGTAACAATCCAAGGGGAAACATGAGATGCAAAACTTTTAGCCAAAAAGGGGCCCAGAGGAACATACTCCCATTTTTGAATATCACGTGCCGACCAATCATTGAATAAGCACATTCCAAAAATGTAATCTTCCGCTTCATCGGTTGATATACGATCACCTAGTTTATTAGCATCATAAGTAATGAAACCCATTTCAAGCTCAAAATCAACCAGTCTAGAAGGTCCAAAAACAGGGCCCTCATCTTCGTTGGGTTTAGTTTGCCCTAAAGGCCTTTTAATGTCTGTACCTGAAACAACAACAGAGGATGATCTTCCATGATATCCTACAGGTATATGTAACCAGTTTGGTAACAATGCATTATTAGGGTCTCTAAACATCGTCCCCACATTAGTCGCATGTTCTTTACTGGAATAAAAATCGGTGTAATCCCCAATTTCCATAGGCATATGCATCGTTACTGTTGCAATAGGATGTAATACTAAATCACAATGCTCTTTGTGGTCTTTTAATTTCTTATTATTAATCTCGAAAATTTCAGAGATTCTATTCCGTAGGGATCGAGTACCTTGCTTATGCGCGTCCATTAATAAGTTAAGACTATCACTTTCGTACGACCAGGTATCAATATCTAGTCCTTCTAAGTATCCATGAAGTTCTAATTCCGCAATATCAATGACGATGTCACCAATAATGGTTCCCACTCGTTTAGTTCCATTTCCTACAGAAAAAATTCCAAATGGAATGTTTTGAATGGGAAAATCACTTCCTGCTGATACTTCAATCCACGACTTTAACGATGGATCATTTGCTTTAATATTCATTCTTATTTTATTTATGTAGGGGTCTGTGACCCATTAATTCGTTTACTTGAGTACGAACTTCTTTTTTCCTGTTTTCGTTCTCTGGATCAGCCAGTACACTATCCATTAATTCCACAATGTTAGGGATTTCACTTTCGGTAACTCCACGGCTGGTGATAGCCGCAGTTCCAACTCGTATTCCTGAGGTTACAAAGGGTGACTTGTCATCAAATGGAACCATATTTTTGTTGACTGTAATACCCGCTTCTACTAAGGCGTTTTCTGCGGCTTTCCCGGTAATGTCTTTTGACCTTAAGTCAATTAACATAGAGTGATTATCGGTACCTCCAGAAATGACATGGTATCCACGATCCATAAATTCTTTGGCCATCACTTTTGCATTCTTAGTCACCTGAATCATGTAGTGTAAATACTCATCCGAAAGGGCTTCTCTAAATGCTACGGCTTTAGCGGCAATCACGTGTTCTAATGGACCTCCTTGTGATCCGGGGAAAACAGCGGAGTCAAATAGTGAACTCATGGATCTTAATTGTCCTTTGGGATTCATTTTTCCCAAGGTGTTTTCAAAATCCTCTCCCATCATAATAATTCCTCCTCGAGGTCCACGAAGCGTTTTATGAGTGGTACTCGTAGCAACATGAACATGGGGTAGAGGATCATTCATTAAGCCCTTTGCAATTAATCCTGCGGGATGAGCAATGTCGGCCATTACAAAAGCGCCAACTTCATCGGCAATTTCACGAATACGTTCGTAATCCCAATCCCGAGAATAGGCAGATGCACCACAAATAATAACTTTTGGTTTTACTTCTTTTGCTTTAGCTTCCATAGCTTCATAATCTATGGTTCCGGTTTCTCTATTTACCCCATAAAAAGAAGGCCTATACAATTTTCCAGAAAAGTTAACGGAAGATCCATGGGTAAGATGTCCCCCATGAGAAAGATCAAAGCCAAGGACATCGTCACCTGGGTTAATCAATGCCATTAAAACGGCAAAATTAGCTTGCGACCCACTGTGGGGTTGCACATTTGCCCATGTAGCACCAAATAATTCTTTTAAACGACTAATAGCTAGTTTTTCTACCTGGTCTACAATTTCACAACCGCCATAGTATCTTTTTCCAGGGTAACCTTCTGCATATTTATTGGTAAGAATAGACCCCATAGCATCTAATACATCTTGACTCACAAAATTTTCAGAAGCGATAAGTTCAACTCCCTCTACTTGTCTTTTTTTCTCTTGATCTATAAGATCAAAAATTTCGGTGTCCTTGTTCATTTTACGAAATATTTAGGTGAAAATATTAGCAAGCGAAAATAACAAAAATGAAAAGGATAAACCGAAAATAAAATAGGAATTTAGGAGGTAAGGCCCTTGAGGAATGGGATACCGTTTTTATTTAAAACGACCTCTCTTTGAACGACCATAAAACTCCATTCTTCGAGGAAGTTTATGTTTTTTCCTACCCGAGGAAATTCTTTTACTATAGTAAATCATGGTTGTTAGGTAACCATCATTTCTCTTGGGGTTCCCTCGAATTCCTCCTTCGGGGAAGATTGTACTGGAAGGGTCTCTTTCTCGCCATCCTTTCCACGAAGCTTCAATTCTCGCTTGATCTCCATAAAAGGAGTCATAATCCGGATATACGGTACTAACGTCATCTAAGTAGTCTGTAAATGCGAACCGGTAATTGATACTTATTCCAAAACGATGAACCCGATAACCAGAGTACCTTCCTTTAAAACTTACAAAGACTCCTGTTGCTACAGGGAGTACCATTTGAATTGGGCTGTATTTGTTTTGGAGTCCCTCCGTGGCAAGAGGTCTAAGCGCAGTTTTATTCCCACCATCCATGCTATATGGATCGCTATAAATAACTCCTAAACCCGTTCCAATGAGTAAGTGTAAATCTGCAATATGTCTCTTTTTCCCCCCAAGGTCATTTATGATTAACGGGTGGAATTCCAACATGGCCGAGCCTTCAAAAATGTTGTTTTCGAAATTTAAATTTCTAGATTCTCGACCGGTACTTGGAGATAGCTTGTCATCTCCCTTAATATTTAAAAAGCTCGCCTGAACGTTAATGTAAAAACGATAGTCTAAATATCTTCGGCCAAAAACGGCCATGTTAAAACGGGTAGTGTTTAACATCACATCAGCCGGGCCACTTCTCCCATCAAAGCTTACGCCACCTATATCACCAAAATAATTAGAGGTACCCAATCCTCCTCCAAACTCCCAATTATAATATTGAGCAGAAGAAGTAAGCGCACATAAAGACAGTAGTAGAATAAAAAATATCCTCATCAAGATTAACTCATACAGTATCGTGGTTCTGCGAGGAATAGGCGCAGAACATTAATAAAATCCCCAAACAGTAAGTAAGTTTCTCAGGCTTACTTTGCTAATTTAACACCAAATTGGTGTTACATTTGCTGGACGAAAATACTTACAATGAATAGAATTACAAAACTATTTGGCATTGAAAAACCAATTATTCAAGCGGGTATGATTTGGTGCTCTCCTTGGCAACTTGCTTCGGCAGTAAGTAATCATGGTGGGCTGGGTGTTATAGGAGCAGGTTCTATGTATCCGGATGTGTTAGAAGAGCATGTAATTAAATGTAAAAATGCCACGAAAATGCCATTCGCTGTTAATTTACCACTCCTATATCCTGATATTGACCAACATATTGAAACGGTGATTAAGCATAAAGTGCCCGTTGTAATTACATCCGCAGGAAACCCAAAGACTTGGACAAAAATCCTAAAGGAGGCTGGAATTACGGTGGTTCATGTGGTGTCTAGTGCTAAATTTGCATTGAAATCAGAATCTGCAGGGGTAGATGCCGTGGTTGCAGAAGGGTTTGAAGCAGGGGGACATAACGGAAGAGAAGAAACGACCACCTTAACTTTAATTCAAGATGTGACCAATAAAGTGTCTATTCCAGTAATTGCGGCTGGTGGAATTGCTACGGGTAAATCTATGTTGGCAGCAATGGTTCTTGGGGCAGATGCGGTTCAAATTGGTTCGCGATTTGTGGCTTCTGAGGAATCTTCGGCTCATTTAAATTTTAAAAATAGGGTGGTGCAAAGTGGTGAGGGCGATACCTCCCTTACTTTAAAAGAAATGACACCCGTTAGAATGATAAAAAATGAGTTTTATGGAAAATTGCAATCTGCCTATTCTGAAAATGCTTCATTGGAGCATTTAAAAGAACTACTTGGACGAGGACGAGCGAAAAAAGGTATGTTTGAAGGAGATTTGAATGAAGGAGAGTTGGAAATTGGTCAGGTAGCGACTTATATCAACAAAATTCAACCTGCGAGTGTAATCATGGATGAGGTTATTTTAGAGTATCATAACACTAGAAGACAACTTTCTTCCAAAAGTTTCGACTTTTAATAGTAATAATAAAGAAGAGTAATTATCGTTTCTCATTTGTTCATGAATAGGTTATTAAGTCTTAAAATAGAGATTGTCTTGTTTCTTTTGTTCTCCTTTTGTTTGGGGGACAAAGTAAATGCGGCAGTGGATCCACCTTCGTTAAGGTGTGCGTCTGTGGATGTTAGTGGGGTTACCAGTTTAAGTTGGATGGCTCCAGTAGATCCATTAAATGAGTTTGTGCAGTACAATGTGTTTGTTTCGGCTACCAAAACGGGGCCCTATACATCAAGTTCAATCCTTACCATCGGTATCACCACTATTCCAGATCTCGTTAATGATGCGAGTCTAAATTCCTATTATTATTTTATACAAACCGTGTATGATGCAGGCGCAGGTCAGGTTTCTTCGGCCTCTTCGGATACGGTTCAAACCATGCTTCCTGTTTTTGTAGCTCAAACAGATTCTACCGCGATACTGGAATGGGATGCTTTGTTTTCGCATAACACTCCAAGCAGTTCAGGGATGTACCAAGTTTACAGAAAAATAGGTGTGGGACCTTATGTTTTGATTGGAAATACTACGTATGGGAATGAAACCTATTCGGATGCGTTTAAGGTGTGCTCTGAAATGATTTATTATAGAATAGATATTACAGATAGTTCAGGATGTGTTTCTAGTTCAGCAATTATTGAAGATCTGTTTGTGGATAAAACACCTCCAGCTACTCCAGTGTATGACTCCATTACTGTTTTTGATAATGCGGGTACTCAACAAGTAAAAATGGGTTGGCAACCTTCAACCTCTCCAGATACTAGAGGGTATCTGGTTTTTTATTGGACCAAATCGCCCCCAAGTTACAATTTTAGAGATACGGTATATACCACCTCGTATACGGAAACAATCGCTTCGATCGACCCCGGGTTTACATGGGAACAATTTACGGTGAGTGCTTTTGATAGTTGCTTTACGCCTGCAGCAAATACCTCTCCCGGTGCAGATGATCAAAGAACAATTCACTTAACATTTATTCCAAATAATTGCGAGAATACCGTGACTCTTAATTGGACTCCTTATATTAATTGGTCTGATTTGGATGCCTACGAAATTTGGGTTTCTGTGAATGGAAACCCTTTTCAAATGGGCCTTAGTGTACCAAATACAGATACTACATTTACGTATCAAAAATTGGATGAATATGCCGTTTATTGTTACAAAATAAAAGCAGTCAACTCCGGGAAATCGAAATCTAGTAGTTCTAATAGGGTATGTGCCTTGGCCAATTCTGTGGCTTTGCCAGCCAAACAATATTTTAAACAAGTATCGGTAATGGATAATAGGGATATTCATATTGAAAGTTTGACAGATTCCACGTTACCCGCATCCAGCTATGTGTTATTTAGAAGTTTGGAACGCTATGATAATTATTTTGAAGTTCAACGGATTCCGTTTGAAAATTCGTCCATAATTAAAATGGATGACCTCAATGCTAATGTGGATCAAACCAGTTATTTCTATCGTATTGGAGTAGAGGATACTTGTGGTAGTTTAATGTTTTTGTCCAAACCAGCGGCTTCCATTTTTTTAAGAGGGTCTTGGGCTGAGGATTCGTCCAATGTAGTTTTGAATTGGAATGAATATCAGGGTTGGGATACGGTTGCTTCCGGAGTGGACGAATATCTTATTTATTTGAATATTGATGGTAATAAAACGGAAATTGGTGCTGTATCTAGTGGAACCACTACCTTTTCGTATCCTTTGTTAAATGATATTAGGTTGGGAGCTAATTTTTGTTTTGAAATTATGGCAAAGGAGGCAGATGGTAATTTTTTCGGTCAGAGAGACTCGGTATTGTCAAATCAAGTATGTTTTACCGAAAACCTGAAACTTTTTGTTCCCAATGCATTTAGGCCGGGAGGTGATAACCCTGTGTTTTTTCCGGTTTTTAGTTTTGGCGATATTAGTAGTTACAAAATGATAGTGTACGACCGTTGGGGAGGGCAAGTCTTTGAAACTACCGATATATCGCAAGGATGGAATGGAACGGTGGATGGTGGGCTGGCTCCCTTTGGGGCGTATGTGTATTACATTGAAGTTTCTAACTTTACAGGTGCACAACTTAAAAAGAGAGGTACATTTGTCTTACTTCGATAGTGTTAATAATCCTTTCAAATCATGTTCTTTCGTAGGTAATTCTTACTATTTTTGTGTCCTTTTGAAATAAATGGGTAAAATGAAATTGCAGGAAAATATTATGGAAATAAATGAATGGAGGCTATTCCTTTCTACACGCATTTTACTCGTCAATAATCCTATACACACACATAATTAGATTAATTCTAAATTTATATTTTTTTATATGAAATTTAAACACATTTTGACCGGTTTTGCATTTTTTGCATCTGGTGTTTTGTTGGCTCAGCAAAATGAAGTTTTGCTTACCATTGAAGGGGATGAGATTACTTCTTCTGAATTCATGGCTATTTACAATAAGAACAATGTTGAAATTGAATCTGCCGATAAAAAGAGTATCACAGAATATTTAGATTTATATGTGAACTTTAAATTAAAGGTTCATGATGCGGAGGTAAAAGGTTTTGATACCATTCCAAGCTATAAAAAGGAACTTAGTGGATATGTAGATCAATTAGCATCTCCTTATTTAGTAGATTCTCAATTTACAGAAGCTTTAATAAAAGAAGCTTATGATCGATTGAATCAAGAAGTGAAAGCAAGTCATATACTCGTGAAAATCCCTGAGAATCCCTCTCCTGAGGATACGTTGGTGGCTTGGAATAAAATGAAAATGATTATTGGTCTAAGTAAAACAGAATCGGATTTTTCAAAACTTGCCAAAGAATACTCAGATGATCCTTCTGCAAAACAAAATGGAGGTGACTTAGGTTATTTCTCTGCGTTTAGAATGGTGTATGCCTTTGAATCTGGAGCGTTTAATACTGCGGTTGGGCAAATATCTGCTCCAATCAGAACTTCGTATGGATATCATATTATTAAAGTAGTGGATAAAATCCCTGCTCGTGGAGAGATCAAGGCGGCTCATATCATGATTGTTTCTAACGAAAAAACCACCGAGGAAGACGCTAAGAAAGCAAAGAAAAAAATTACTGAAATTTACCAGAAATTACAAGCTGGTGAAGCTTTTGCTAAGCTAGCTGATCGTTATTCAGATGATAGGGGTTCGGCTCCTAAAGGTGGCGACTTGGGATGGTTTGGAGCAGGTAGAATGGTTCCTGATTTTGAAATGATAGCCTTTGCTATCCAGGAAGTAGGTCAATATTCTGAACCATTTTTAACCCAGTATGGATGGCATATCGTTTTACTTGAGGATAGAAGACACCAAGGAACCTATGAGGAAGAATACGAGAAACTGTCTAAAAAGGTAAAGGGTGACCGTAGAAGTTTGGGGTCTGAACATGCGTTGGTTTTAAAGTTAATGAAAGACTATAAAGTAAAAGTAAACTCCAAAGGAAAAATCGCTTTTTATACCCAGCTAGACTCCACTTACTTCGAAGGAAATTGGGATGTTTCTCGTGCAGAATCTTTAAAATCTAACTTGATTACTATTAATGATAAAAAGTATGGGAAATCTAAAGTAGTAATTACTCAGAAGGATTTTGCGAATTATTTGGTGGATAATAGAAGAAAACAAAAGTCGGTATCCATTCCTTTATTTATAGATCAAGAATTTGATAAATTTGTGGATCATTCCGTTATTGAGTACGAAAAGTCCGTTTTGAGTTTCAAACATCCAGCGTATAAAGCATTGGTAACAGAATACCATGACGGTATACTTCTATTTGAAATTATGGAGAAGGAAGTTTGGAAAAAGGCGATGAATGATACTATTGGTTTAGAAAAATTTTATTCCGAAAACAAACAAGAGTATATGTGGAATGAAAGAGCTGATGCTCATTTTTACATTTGCGATACGAAAGAAAATGCCCAAAAAGTGAAAACTTTGTTAGAGGAAAATGCAGGTGACTCGGTTATTGATCGGATGGTGAATATAGATTCTGAATTGGGAGTGGCTATGAGAAGTGGTAAATATGAAAAAGGGAAAGAGCCATTCTTAGAAAATGTAGAATGGAAAACTGGAATTTATCAAATGGAAGAAAATGGTAGTTTTACGGTGATTCAAATAAGTGAATTACTTCCATCGCAACCAAAGGAATTAAAAGAAGTGAAAGGTTTAGTGACTTCTTCTTACCAAGATCAATTGGACAAGGATTGGGTAGAGGTATTAAGAACTAAATATTCATTTACCATAAATCAGGAAGTTTTAAATACACTTACGAAGTGATAAATAAACTCTTTTATATAGTTGCGTTAGGAGGCTTTCTTTTTTCCTGTAAGGGAAACGAGGGGAGCTCAGACATGCGTAAAAAAGTGGTGCAAGTGTATGCACACGTTCTGTATGAAAAGGAAGTTTTGAAACAGATTCCATTTGGTTCTAAGGTAGAGGATAGCATCAGTATTCGAAATAGTTATATTAATAGTTGGATCGATACGAGACTGCTTCTTCACCATGCAGAATTGAATTTACCATTAGAAGAGCAGGATGTTACTGAGAAACTGGAGAACTATCGTACCGATTTATTGATTTTTACCTACCAGAATCAGCTGCTAATAGAAAAATTGGATACCAATGTATCCGATTTGGAAATCAATAATTATTACAATGAACATAAGGCCAATTTTGCCCTGGCAGATTATATTCTAAAGGCCCATTATATCAAGTTGGATTCCCTAGATAAGAATATTAATAAGGTGAAAAAATGGGTGTTGTCGGAAAAAGAAGTCGATTTTGAAAAGCTAGAGGATTATTGTTACATGCATTCTTCAGAATACTCATTTGAAGATAACTGGATGTATTTGTACGATTTATTAAAGGTGGTTCCTATCGTTTCGTATAACAAAGAGAGATTGTTAAAAAACAACAAACTAATCGAATTTTATGATAATGGTTATTATTATTTGGTTAGAATTGTGGATTATAAACTGAAGGATAATGTCTCTCCTTTAGCGCTTGAAACAGAGAATATCAAACGAATAATATTGAATGATAGGAAATTGGAGTTTTTGAAAAATTTGAGCTCCGATATCTATGAAAATGCCAAAAAACAGAAACAAATTGAAATATTCATACCTTAAAATTATAACGATTATTCTTGCTGTAGTGACTTCGGGTATTTCCCTTCAAGCTCAGAAGAATACCACCGGAAATCAATCGGTAATTGATAAAGTAATTGCGGTTGTAGCCGATGAAATTGTGTTACAGTCCGAATTGGAAGCCTCCGTTATTGAATTTGCTCGCAGGGGAGATCCTATTGATGCGAATACTCGATGTGTCATTTTTGAAGATTTACTGTTTAAAAAACTGCTATTAAACCAAGCAGCTTTGGATAGTGTTGTGGTTTCAGAAGATCAAATCAATGGAGAGATTGGTAGACGTATTCAATATTTTGTGCAACAAATTGGTTCGGAAGAAAAGTTGGAAGAGTTTTATGGGAAGTCTATTCCTGAAATTAGAGATGAATTTCATGATTTGATTAAAGATCAAATGCTCATTCAACAAATGCAAGGGAGTATTACTTCGGATGTAGATATATCGCCTAAGGAAATTAAGGTGTTTTTCCATGCTATTCCAAAAGACAGTTTGCCTTTTGTAAACTCAGAAGTGGTGGTGGAGCATATTGTTGTGGATCCTGTAATTGGTGAGGAAGAAAAAAATTACTCCCGAGAAAAACTGGAAGGATTTAGAACACGGATTTTAGCGGGAGAGGATTTCGGTACCCTTGCCTTTCTTTATTCCCAAGATCCAGGGTCAGCTCGGAAAAATGGGGAACTTGGATTTATGGAAAGGGGGTCTTTGGTAAAGGAGTTTGCTGCAGTCGCTTTTTCAATTCAACCCGGGCAGGTATCGGAGGTCTTTGAAACCGAGTATGGATTTCATATTATTCAACTCATTGAACGCAGAGGACAACAATCTAATGTACGTCACATACTTCTGAAACCAAATATTTCTCAAAAGGATTTGATTAGTGCTAAAACCATGTTAGATTCGTTAAAACAACAAATTATGACCAATGACTCGCTTAGATTTGAGGTGATGGCAGCAAGATACTCAGATGATAAATCTACGCGTATGAATGGTGGTAAAATGATAAATCCAGAAACAGGTAGTACGTCTTTTGAAGTAGACCAAATTAGTAAGGTAGATCCAAGTTTGTTTTTTGTATTGGATAAGATGAAACCTGGAGAAATTTCTGATCCGGTTATCTTTCAAAAATTTGATGGTTCACAGTCCTATCGTATTGTTAAATTGGTTTCGGTAACGGAGGCTCATCGTGCAAATTTGAAGGATGATTATTTAAGGATTCAAGGGGCTGCAAAATCGGAAAAAGAAAAGGAAGCAGTGGATAAGTGGATTACAAACAAAATTCAAATAAATTACATTAAAATTGACGATTCGTTTCAGGATTGTGAATTTCAACACAGTTGGTTTTAATATATGGCAAACGTTAATTTCAAATCGGACGTAGAAGCAGTAGAGGCTTTTCGTGTAAAATTTAAAGATTTATCTACCGAGGTAGCTAAGGTTATTGTTGGTCAAGATCAAGTAGTAAAAGAGGTGTTAATTGCCATTTTCAGTGGCGGTCACGTGTTGCTAGTGGGAGTGCCAGGTTTAGCTAAAACTTTATTGGTAAATAGTATTTCAACGGCTTTAGGATTGAATTACAGCCGGATTCAATTTACACCAGATTTGATGCCCTCCGATATTATTGGTTCGGAAGTATTGAACGATGCCCGTAAATTTGAATTTATTAAAGGGCCCATATTCGCTAATATTATTTTGGCAGATGAAATTAACCGTACCCCACCTAAAACCCAATCTGCATTATTAGAAGCCATGCAAGAAAAATCGGTGACCACCGGTGGACAAACATTTCAGTTGGATAAACCATTTTTTGTTTTGGCTACACAAAATCCAATTGAGCAAGAAGGAACGTATCCATTGCCAGAAGCACAGCTGGATCGTTTTATGTTCAATATTTGGGTGGATTACCCAACGTTTGATGAGGAAATGGAGGTGGTCAGAAAAACTACTAGTGATCATTCGGAGTCCATTTCTAGTGTGTTGTCAGCAGAGGAGATTTTGTATTTCCAGCATTTAATTAAGCGCGTGCCTGTAGCGGAAAATGTATTGAAATATGCTGTGATGTTAACGGCCAAAACTCGTCCACAAGGCGAGTTCGCTACGGATGTGGTAAAACAATATGTAGCCTGGGGAGCTGGACCTCGTGCTTCACAATATTTGATTCTAGGTGCCAAAACCCATGCTTTGATTAATGGTAAATTCGCTCCGGATATAGAAGATGTCAAAGCGGTTGCTTTGGCCATTTTACGTCATCGTATTGTTCCAAATTATAAGGCCGAAGCCGAAGGTTTTAATGTGGAGAAAATAATTAGCGCCATCCTGTAAAAGCTTACTAATATCACCATCGGATTGCTCTTTATTGGTTATCTTTAAACTTCCATATTTAGTAAACCAATTGTTATGAGACGTATCCTATTTCCTACCGATTTCTCTGATGCTGCAAAGAATGCATTGTCTGTGGCTGTAAGTCTTGCCAAAAAATTAAACGCGGAGTTATATATTCTTCACTCTCTTAATAGTGTCCAACAATATGTAGATATTAGTATGTCTTCAGCCGGTGATATTACCATGCCGGGTATGCAACCTGAAATTGTGATGGCTACTATTGCGGCTCAAAAAGAGCGAGTAGAGAAAAATATGAAAGCCTTAGTTTCTGATATCGATAAACAAGGGTTTCCCGTAAAAACCTTTATTACGGATTCAGAATTAGACTTTGAAATAAATGAATTTACAGAAAAGCATACGATCGACTTTATTGTGATGGGAACTCACGGGGCCTCCGGATTAAGAGAAGCTTTTATTGGCTCTACCGCACAAAAGATTGTCCGAAAAGCCTTGGTACCTGTTCTTACGGTAAACGACTCGTGTGAGAAGTTTTTGGTGAAACGAGTGGTTTGTAGTGCCGATTTTACAGAGTCCGCGATAAATGAGCAATTGTTGAGAATACGAAATTTCGCAAACTATTTTGGGGCTGAATTGGACCTCGTTTATATTAATACTCCGTCTTATTTTGAGGAAACCAGTACGGTGAATCAACGAATGGATGAAGTAATTGACCAATACGGTTTAACGGGATGTACCAAGCATATTTACAACGCTTTTGATATTGATGAAGGAATTATTGCTTTTGCCGAACAACAAAATGCAGATGTAATTGGTATGGTGACCCATGGATATAGAGGGATTAAAAAATTATTTAGTGACAATGTAACAGAATCTGTAGTGAATCACAGTAAAATCCCGGTCCTAACATTACACATACCCTAACTAAGCTTCAAATATTTAAGTTGGCGGATAAATTATCCGCCTTTTTTATGCTCGAAAACAAAATATTTTTATTGGTTTTGGGTTATAAGAATTGCAAATTCGCATGGTATTTATCTGATATGAAAAAAACAATTTTCCCCCTTCTTATTTCTGTTGCAATGACAGGATTATTTTTATTAAATCCATCTTCTCTTTTTTCCCAAGAAGACGATGATAACTGTGGTTTGAGTACGGATAAAAAGGCTGCCAAAGCCTTTAATAGTGCAATGGACAAGAAGAAAAATAACTTTGGAGAAAGGCAACAGTTTTTTCGAGTAGCCCTGGAGCTTGATCCTGATTTTTACCTAGCGGTATGGGAAAAGTCGTTTGCTCAAGTTAAAAAGGCAAGAAGTAAACACCTTCCCTATCAAAAGATGGAAAAAGACTTAAAAACTATTGTGGAGAATTGTCCAGATATGCATTCGGCTCCCTATTTCTTTTTGGCGGAAATCAATATGAATAAAGGGAATTTTGAACAAGCCGCTAATTATTACGATCAATTTATTCGCTACGAAAATGAGGATCCAAAAAAGTTTGAGCGCAGGTATGATGAACAATTGGAAAGTGCATCTACTAATTTTAAAATAGCACAGTTTTTAGGGTATCAATATGGACATCCAGTTCCCTTTAATCCTAAGAAAGTGGTCCCTCTTTCTCAGGAGGGTAGTGATGAATACTTACCGGCAATTTCGCCAGATAATGAGGTTATTTTGTTTACCCGAAAAACGGAAGTAAAGGGTAATGAACGAGATATGGGAGCGGTGAAAAGCGAAAGAGTCATTGAAATTGAGCGGTTTTCGATGTCTAAGTTTTTAAATCAAGGGTTTGAGAAAGGGGCCGCTTTTGAACATCCATTTAATACAGACCCTAGAGCAAATTACGGTGGGGCGGCAATTACGATTGATAATAAGGAAATTTATTATACCCAGTGTACGCCTTTGCAAGGGAAAATGAACTGTGATATTTACCATTCCATTTATGAGTATTCTACCCAGGATGAGCAAGAAGACCCTTCCTGGCATTGGACCAAACCCGAAAGCTTGGGTCCAAATATTAATTCGGATCTAGGGTGGGAAGCGCAACCCACTATTTCTAAAGATGGGCAATGGTTAATGTATGCTGTTTTTAAAGAAGGGACTCGAGGTATTGATATTTTTCAATCCAAACGACAAGCTAATGGCTCTTGGGGTGTCGGTGAAAGTATGGGGGAACCCATAAATACCGGTGGACACGAGAAAAGTCCGTTTTTCCACTCGGATGCAAAAACGTTGTACTTCGCTTCCAAAAATGGACATATGGGTATGGGAGGATACGATGTGTTTGTGAGTCGCTTTATTGATGGGATTTGGACCACTCCCTTAAATATTGGTTATCCTTTAAATACCCCAGATGATGAACATGGATATGTGGTGAGTTTAGATGGTAGAACGGCTTATTTTGGTTCTTCTTCTCCGTTTAATAGCGGTGGAGGTAAAGGCAAAAGTATTGACATTTATCAAGTGGCTATTCCTATGGAAATAAGACCGGATAGAGTTATGATGGTAAAAGGTTCCGTAAAAACATTGTCGGGTGATATTCCTCAGGATGCAGTAGTGGAATTAAGAAATACGAAAACCCAAGAAGTGGAATCCGTTACGGTGGATAGGCGAAATGGAACCTATGCTGCCATTGTCAATATAGAGGATGCTGCCGATTATATGTTAACCGCTAAGGGAACAAATGTGGCATTTAATAATAAATTGATAAAAGCACCAAAGGAAGATGAACCCGTAAAAACGAATGTGGATGTGAAAGTTCAGAAATCTAAAATGGGACAACATATTACGATTGAAAATATCCATTTCAATACAAATTCTGCGGATATTGATGCCGAATCAAAAGCGAGTTTGGATGCCCTAATAGCCTATATGAGAGCGAATAAGAATTTCAAGATCTCTATTGAAGGTCACACGGATAATGTTGGAGAGGCGAAGGCCAACCTTGCTTTATCTACAGATAGAGCTTATTCTGTAATGGCTTATGTGCAGGAAATGGGTATTGCTTCTACCCGATTAAAATTTAAGGGCTGGGGTTCAGCTAAACCGATGGCTTCCAATAAATCGACCATTGGCCGTTCTAAAAACCGTAGAATTGAAATCGTGGTTTTAGGAATGTAGAAAAGGGGTATGGAATTAAAAAAGGGAGAACCATTGTTCTCCCTTTTTTTGTTATTCGCCTACTTTAAATTCACTTGTAGTATGGAATACAATATCTGGATAATCCGATTTAGCCATATTTAATAAAAAGGGCGAATCGGCTAAGAAAACCCAATTGTCATCTTTATCCTGAACACAATTTCGTGATTTAATTCGAGTAAAGGTATTCAACTGTTCTTTGTTATCAGATGTCATCCAAGTCGCCTTATGGTAAGGAAGTCCTCTAAAGGAACAAGAAGCTCCATACTCATGTTTCAAACGGTATTGGATGACTTCAAACTGAAGTTCACCTACAGTACCTAATATTTTTCTATTACCTGGTTGTTGAATAAACAACTGCGCCACCCCTTCATCTGATAATTGACGAAGACCTTTTTCCAATTGCTTGGTTTTCATTGGGTCTGTATTCTCCACCTCTCTAAATAACTCGGGCGAGAAACTTGGCATTCCTTTAAACATAAATTTATCTCCTTGGGTTAAGGTATCTCCAATTTTAAAACTTCCAGTATCATATAGCCCAATTACATCTCCAGGAAAGGCTTCGTCAACCACTTCCTTATTCTGCGCCATAAAA